>JAYWDM010000268.1:0-5312 GCA_043779885.1 Betaproteobacteria bacterium
CTGCGCGCTTCGTCCGCCGGGCCGCGGCGTTCGGAGAGTGCCTGGACCACGACGTCCCACGCGAACTCGCCTATGCGGATTGCGAGCGCATCGCCGACCTTCACTTCTTTCCCCGGCTTGCTGCGCTCGCCATGCAACCTGACCTTGCCTGCGACGACCGCGGCCTGCGCCAGCGCGCGGGTCTTGAAAAAGCGCGCGGCCCACAGCCATTTGTCGATGCGCACGCGGTCGTTGTCTTGATTCATAACGTTATCCACCGTCGCGCTTGAGCGCAAGCCCGGATGCAATGAAATGGACTCCGGGGTTGTCGGTCGTCTGCGATACGCAAAGGTCCCCGGAATACGCTGCGCTCCTTCCGGGCTGCGCACCGTACGGGTTTGTTATTACCGGGAAGTCGCTGACCCGCCCGGCGGCGCCGACATGACGCGCGCAAAACGCTCAGCCAGCGCCGGCTGACCGGCGAACCGGTCCAGCCGCGCGCCCATGACGCTGTCGAGCGTGTCGAGGCGCGCATCCGGCGTCGGATGCGTGGCGAACAACAGCGTCAGCCCGGAATCCCGCGGGTTCATGCCTTGCAGCATCTGCAGGACCGCCGGCAGGCCATAAGGATCGTACCCGGCGCGCGCCGCGATCACGACACCCATGCGGTCGGCCTCGTATTCATCGTCCTTGTCGAGGCCGCGCAGCATGACTTCCTTCAATCCGCTGACGAGCCGGTCCGAGATCATGCGATTGGTCCCGCGCTGCGCGACGAACTCGGCCAGAATATTCGCGCCCGCCTGCATGCCGGCGCCTTTGCGCACCGCGGCCAGATGGTGCTTTTTCACCACGTGCGCGATCTCGTGGCCGAGCACGCCGGCGAGTTCCGCCTCGCTTTTCAGGCGCGCGAGCAACCCCTTCGTGATGAACACGTAGCCGCCCGGCGTCGCGAAGGCGTTGATGTTGTCGCTGTCGAGCACGCCGAACCGCCAGTTGAGGTCCGGCCTTTCCGCGTTGAGCGTCAGCCAGCGTCCGACCTGGTTGACATAGCGTTGCGCGTCGGCGTTGTCAAAGAGCGGCGCCGCGCCAACGAGCAGCGCGGCGTACTCCCTGCCGATCTCCGCCTCCTGCTGCTCGTTGATCTCCGTCGTTGCCTGGCCGAGGTTTTTCACGGTGTCGAACAGGCGATTCAGATTGAACTGCGCGTCCGCTGCCGTCGCAAACGCGCCGAGCACGCAGCCGGCGAGCAGCGCGCGCATGCGCAGCATGCCGGTCACCGTTGCGCTCCCGCGCCCGGTGCCGACACGTATTCGATCGTCTGCGCCTTCAGCTGTGGATCACCCGCCGCGAACTGTTCGGCATCCGGTTTGGCGACGGCGTATCCCGCGAGTTTTTCCAACTCGGCCGGATTGGGCTTCGCGTTTTGTATTTGTTCCTTGTCGAGGCCGCGCACGCCGGTCGCAACGGCCGTGCCGGAAGAACCGGTGCGCGCGAGGTTGAACAGCGATTTCACGCCCGCGTCGCCGCTCGCCGGGTCCGCGCCCGTCGCGCCGGTGCGGATCGCCAGCATGCGAACCCAGCCCGCGGCGGCGGCGGACTCGATCTGCAGCCAGCCGCCTTCGCGCTTGACTATTTTCACCTGGGTTTTTGCCGGCAATGTGCCGACGGTGGCGGCGTCGCTGAAAGGCTCTTTCCTGACTTCCGACTCGCGGACGGCAAAGCCGCTTTCCTGCGCGACCGCCGGAGCCGCGGCCAGAGCGAGCAACAAAAACAACAGGACTCGTTTCATGCACGCTTCAGCCTGGGCTCGAAAAGCTCCACTTCCTGCGCGCGGCCCGTGACCTTGAACGATCCCCGCGACGTAAACTCGAAGGCGCCACCGCATGCTTGCATGGTATCACGCGATACGAGTATGCGCGTCGCCGCCGCCTTGGTCAGGCCCTCGATGCGGCTCGCCAGGTTCACGGCGTCGCCGATCACGGTGTAATCGAGCTTTTGTGCGGAGCCGATGAAACCCACCACCGCGGTGCCGCTGTTGATGCCGATCCCGGCGTCAAAGTTGCGCTCCGCCGCTCCGAGCTCCGCCCTGAAAGCCTCCAGCACCTGTTCCATCTCGAGCGCCGCGGCGACCGCATGTTCGGCGTGCCGCGGGTCCTCGAGCGGGGCGCCCCAGAACGCCATGATGCAATCGCCGATGAACTTGTCCAGGGTCCCGCCGTGACGGAACACCACCTCGACCTGGCGCGTGAAGTAGCGGTTGAGCAGGTTCACGATCTCCTGCGGAGGGCGCGTTTCGGACAGCGTGGTGAAGCCGCGAATGTCGGAAAACAGAACAGTGATGCTGCGCGACCTGCCCGAGAGCGACTCTATGGTCTCGCCGTGTTCCACGAGTTGGCGCACCACATCCGGATTGAGAAAGCGCCCGAACAGGCGCACCGCGTGCTCGCGGGTTCGTTTCTCGCGCAGGTAAGCGAGCAGCGCCGCGAACAGGTAATACGCCCAGCCAAAGATGAGCGGCACCAGCACCGGCAGCAGCCACCGGAAAGCGAGTGCCGCATAGGATGCGCCGAGCAGCGCCGCCGCAACGAGGCCGAGCACAATGCCGGTTTTAAGCACGTTGACGTGCGCGCGAAACGCGCCGAACAGCGGCAGGATCAGGATCGCCGTCAGCGCGATCGGCACTGCGTCCGGCGCGCGGCGCATCCAGCGCGCGTTTTTCAGGTTGTCGATCGCTGTGGCGAGCACCTCGACTCCCGGAAACAGCGAAGCAATCGGGGTGACGCGCAAGTCCTGGAGCATCGAGGCCGCGCTGCCGATGATGACGATCTTGCCGCGCAACTCGTCGGACGGGCGTGCACGCACACGCCGGTTGAAGTCCTCGTAGAGATCGGAATAAGAGATGTGCGGGAACGAACCCGCGTGGCCCCGCCATTGCAGGATGATCGATTCCTCGTCGGGAACGGCGTAGCCAAGATCGGTGGCGACGCGATACGGCAGCGACGGAATGAGCCAGCCGTAGGCGGGCATGCCGATCCAGTAGCGGCGCCCGACGCCATCCGGGTCTTCGTTGAAGTCGGCGATGCCGGTGCGCCAGTGCGCGACGTCCACCGCCTGCGGAGGCAGCAGCGCCACGCGCGCATTTTGCTGCGCCTGCGGCGTCGGCCGGATGTGGAGCAGCGCCGCGACCTCGGCAACGGGCGCGCCGTTGGCATCGTTCCGCACCGGCAACCGCACCATCGGCAAATAAACGTTGTTCGTGCCCTGCAGCGCAAGGTTGAAGGCGCGGTCGCTGTCGGGACGAAACGTATCTTCCTCGGAAAACAGGATATCGAACACCACCGCGCGCGGCTTTTGCGCCTCCATGCCCTGCAGCAGTTCGGCGTGGATCGCGCGCGGCCACGGCCATTTGCCGGCGGTCTGCTGCATGCGGGCCAGGCTCTTCTCGTCGATATCGACGATCACGATGTCCGGATCGGGCGCCAGACCGGCCGCGTAGCTGCGCACAAAAAAATCAGATACCCGATGCTCGAACCCGGCGAGAACGTGCAGCCAGCCGATTTCCGCCGCCGCGATGACGAGCACCAAGGCGGCGGCAACGTGCAGGGGCCGGGCGAGCAAATCGCGCAGGGTGGCGAACCGGAAAATCACCGCGCTCCCGCTCGCCCGAGTATCTCCACCATCGCCGCGTAGCCGCGCGCGCGCGCCAGCTGCAATGGAGTGACCCGATTGCGATCAGCCAGATTGACGTTCGCGCCGGCGCGCACGATGGCGCGCAACGTCTCGACATGGCGCGGCCCGCCGTTGCCGAGCACGATGGATTCGATCAGCGCCGTCCAGCCGAGATTGTTCACGTGATCGAGCGGCGCACCCGCCTCGATCAGCAGCTTCACCACTTCGTCGTGCCCGAGATGGGCGGCGGCAATCAGCGCGGTGCCGTCGTAGCGGCTCGTCACCTGCTTTGCGCTTGCGCCCAGTTGCAGCAACAGCCGCAACGTCGCCGCGTCGTCGGCGACGGCAGCGATCGTCACGGCATCGTAACGGTCGCGTTCCCTGAGATTCAAATCGGCGCCGCCCCTGGCGAGCACCGCGATCGCATCGCGATGCCGCGCGAATGTCGCCACGTGCGACGGCGTACGGCCGTACGCGTCGCGCGCGTTTACGTCTGCATTGGCCGCGATCAGCCTGCCGATCTGCGTCACGTCGCCGCGCGCGGCGGCGGCATGCAGTCCCGTGTAGCCCGCGATTTCACCGGCGGTCGGCGCGACCTGCGCGGACGCCGCGCCGGCGACCACGCAAAACAGCAACGCCGGCCATAGCGCAGGAACGCGGTGCGGCAATGATCCCTCATCGTTCATGGCGGCTCGTGATCCATCCCGTTAACATCTTGCAATATTTCAGCGCCGTCCTGCCGGCGCACACCGGCATCCGGCAGGGATTTCCGGATCCCGCCCTCCACCGAGCTGACGACCTATTATGCAACGTGTTCGCGCGGACCCCGGCGCGCGCCGCGGTGACGAATCGAAGTTCAACCCGCTGTCAGTCGGCAGTTGCACCGGAAGCCTTGATGACGCGCCCCCATTTGGCCATTTCCGACTTGATGAAGGCGCCGAACTCTGCGGGCGTATTGCCGACCGCTACCGCGCCGTCGCTGGTGAGCCGCTCCGCCGTGTCCGGCAGCTTGAGTACCGCCACGATCCCGGCATGCAGCAGCGCGATCGCTTCCTTGGGCGTACCCGCGGGCGCGAGCATGCCGTACCAGCCGCTCACCTCGAACCCCGCGTAGCCCTGCTCGGCGATCGCGGGCACCGCGGGCAGCAGCGCCGAGCGCTGTGTGCTCGTGACCGCGAGCGCGCGCAGCTTGCCGCTTTTCACGAGCGGCGTGCCGGCGATTAGCGTCGGCATCATGACGTCAACCTGCCCGCCCATGAGGTCGATCAATGCCGGCCCGGCGCCTTTGTACGGGATGTGCGTGCCGGCGATGCCGGCCTGGATTCGAAAGAGTTCCATGCCCAGATGGGGCAGCGAGCCGGCGCCGGTCGACGCGTAAACGAGGCCGCCCTTGCGCGCTTTCGACAGCGCAACGAATTCCCGCACGTTCTTCACCGGCACCGAAGGATGCGCGACGAGCACGTAACTCTGGCTGGTGAGCTGGGTGATCGGCGTGAAATCCCTGACCGGGTCGTGGTTCAGTTTGCGGTACAGGGTCGCGTTGGTCGCGAAGCCCGCGTTCACCCACAAAAGCGTGTAGCCGTCGGGCGCAGCCTTCGCCACCAGATCATGCGCGATGTTGCCGTTGGCGCCGCCGCGAAAATCGATCACGAACTGCTGGCCGA
>JAYWDM010000269.1:0-5297 GCA_043779885.1 Betaproteobacteria bacterium
TCGAGCCTTTCATAACTTCGTTGTGCTCGATTCCCCATCCCTCACCCCCCGCCCCTGCGTCCCTCACCCCCGGCCCCTCTCCCGAAGGTAGAGGGGAGACAAAGGTTTCCCTTCTCCCTCCGGGAGAAGGGTCAGGGATGAGGGAAAGAGAGGGTGCGCTTCGAGCGAAACCGGTCTGCCGTCCGGTTTCGTAATTTTCAACGAAGCCCGGTTCAACCCTCATGCTCTGGATCGCACTCGATTTCCCCTGCCTGCCGCTCGAAGCGTTCCCGTCAGCCTCGGCGCGCGCTGAAGCGTGGGCGATTGCCGACGGCGCCGACGTGCTCGTCTGCAACGATCAGGCGCGCGCGTTGGGCGTGCGCGCCGGCATGCGCCTGTCGGCGGCGTGCGCGCTCGCGCCCCGGCTTAATCATCGGTTGCGCGATGCCGCCGCCGAAGCCGCCGCGCTCGACACGCTTGCCGCGTGGGCCGGACAATTCACGCCCAATGTTTCGCTGGAGCCGCCGCGCGCGCTCCTGCTCGACATCGAAGGCAGTCTGCGGCTCTTCGGCGGCATCCGGCCCATCCTGCAAGCGTTGCGGCACGGTCTCGACGCGATGGGATACACCGCGACGATGGCGTGCGCGCCCACCGCAACCGCCGCGCTGTTGCTCGCGCGCGCCGGCGTGCAGAAAATCGTCAACTGCAAGCGTGCGCTCGAAGCCGTGGTCGCGGCGCTGCCGCTTGCGGCGCTCGAATGCGATACGCGCGCCGTGCAGACATTGCATGCGGCCGGCGTCAAAAACATCGGCGAACTCATGGCGCTGCCGCGCGACGGTGTGGCGCGGCGCGGCGGCCGGGTGCTCCTCGACAGCGTGGACCGCGCGCTCGGCCGCCTGCCGGCGCCGCGTAAATTTTTCTCCCCGCCCGCGCGGTTCAGCGCCGCGCTCGAATTCGCCGTGCCGGTTGCGCAAAGCACAGCCCTTTTGTTTGCAGCCAACCGCCTCATTACCCAACTCGCGGGTTTTCTGGCGGCGCGCAATGGCGGGCTCCAGCAATTCACGCTCACGCTCACGCATGAACGCGGCGCCGCCACGGACATCGGGATCGGCCTGGTTGCACCGACACGCGATGGCGCGCACCTCGCGCTGCTCGTGCGCGAGCGGCTCGCGGCGCTGGCATTGCAGGCACCCGTGCATGCGCTGCGCATCGAAGCGAACGATATCCTCGTTCTCGCGGCAGAAAACCGCGAACTGTTCGCGGACCGCGCCGGCACGCCGGGCGAGTGGCAAAAACTCGTCGAGCGCCTGCGCGCGCGGCTGGGCCCGGATGCGGTACACGGTCTCGCGGCATGCGCCGACCATCGGCCCGAACGCGCGTGGCGCACGGCTAAGCCCGGCACCGCGAGCGCGGCGCCCGCATGCGGCCCGCGGCCATTGTGGCTGCTCGATCAACCGCAGCCGTTGCGGGAAATCGCCGCCCGCCCGCATTACCGCGAAAATGCGCTGGCGCTCGTTGCCGGACCGGAGCGCATCGAGTCCGGCTGGTGGGACGATGACGACGTCAAACGCGACTACTTCGTGGCGCAGACGCCCGATTGCGCCACGCTATGGATTTACCGCGAACGCGGCGCGCCCGGCGGCTGGTACCTGCACGGCGTTTTCAGTTGAGCCGCCATGTCCGCATCATTGCCGGCGTACGCCGAGCTGCATTGCGTCAGCAACTTCTCCTTTCTGCGCGGCGCATCGCACCCTGAAGAACTGGCCGCGCGCGCGGCGCAACTCGGGTACACGGCACTGGCGATTACCGATGAATGCTCGCTTGCGGGCGCAGTGCGCGCTCACCTCGCGGCCAAAGAGCATGGTATCAAGCTCATCATCGGCGCCGAATTCCGGCTTGCCGATGGCGCGAATCTCGTGCTGCTCGCCACCGGCCGCGCGGCCTACGGCGACCTCGCGCAGATCATCACCACCGCCCGGCGGCGCGGCGAAAAAGGCAGCTATCGTCTCGACTGGAGCGACCTCGACCGCGGCGCCGGCGATTGCCTTGCCATCCTGCTGGCGCCGGACGCGGCGGCGGCAAGCGGGCCGGGGACGGCAGCCGGCTGGCAGGTTCAACTCGAGCACGCGCGCCGGCTGCGTGAACAATTCCCTGACCGCGCGTGGGTCGCGGCGGAACTCCTGTGCGGCCCCGACGACCGCGCGCAACTGGAGCGGCGGCGCGAACTCGGCCATGCCTGCGGCCTGCCGCTGGTGGCGGCGGGTGCGGTGCACATGCACGTGCGTTCGCGGCGGCGGCTGCAGGACATGCTGACCGCGGTGCGCCTTAACACGCCGCTCGCCGAGGCAAAGCACGCGCTTTATCCGAATGGCGAACGGCATCTGCGCCTGCGCATGCGGCTCGCGCAGTTGTATCCGCCCGCGCTGCTCGCCGAGACCGTGCGCATCGCCGAGCGCTGCGACTTCTCGCTCGACAGCCTGCGCTACGAATACCCGGAAGAACTGGTGCCGCCCGGATCCACGCCCGCCGCCTATTTGCGCGCACTCACCGAAGCAGGTCTCAACGCGCGCTTTCCCGGCGGCACGCCTGACACCGTACGCAAACTGATCGAGCACGAACTGGCACTCATCGCGGAACTCGGCTACGAACCCTATTTCCTCACCGTCCACGACATCGTCAGGTTCGCGCGCAGCCGCGATATCCTGTGCCAGGGTCGCGGCTCCGCGGCCAACTCCGCCGTGTGCTACGCGCTGAACATCACCGAAGTCGATCCCGCGCGCATGAGCGTGCTGTTCGAGCGTTTCGTGTCGAGAGAGCGCGACGAGCCGCCGGACATCGACGTCGATTTCGAACATCAGCGCCGCGAAGAAGTGATTCAGTACATCTACGGCAAATACGGCCGCGACCGCGCCGCACTCGCCGCGACCGTCATCACCTACCGCGCGAAGAGCGCGCTGCGCGACGCCGGCCGCGCGCTCGGCCTCGATCTCGCGCAGGTCGAGCGGCTCGCCAAATCGCTCGCGTGGTGGGACGGCCGGCAGATGCTGCCGCAGCGGCTCGCGCAAGCCGGGTTCGATCCGGAGAGCCCGCGGATCGCGCGCCTGATCGCGCTCGTCAATACGCTGGTCGGGTTTCCGCGCCACCTGTCGCAGCATGTCGGCGGCTTCGTGATCGCGCGCGGACTGCTGTCGCGGCTGGTGCCGATCGAAAACGCCGCGATGCCGGAGCGCACCGTCATTCAGTGGGACAAGGACGACCTCGACGCGCTGGGGTTGCTCAAGGTCGACGTGCTCGCACTCGGCATGCTGTCCGCGATCCGCCGTGCGCTCGATCTCATCAGCGGCAGGCGTGGCGCGCGGTTCACGCTCGCCGACGTGCCGCCCGAAGATGCCGCCGTTTACGCCATGATTCAGCATGCCGACACGGTCGGCGTGTTCCAGATCGAATCGCGCGCGCAGATGAGCATGCTGCCGCGTTTAAAGCCGGACAAATTCTACGATCTCGTGATCGAGGTGGCGATCGTGCGCCCCGGCCCGATCCAGGGCGGCATGGTGCACCCCTACCTGCGCCGCAAGCAGGGCCTCGAAGCGGTCAGTTATCCGAGCGCAGCGGTGCAGAGCGTGCTCGAGCGCACGCTCGGCGTGCCGATTTTTCAGGAACAGGTGATGCAGCTCGCGGTGGTGGCGGCGGGCTTCACGCCGGGCGAGGCGGACGCGCTGCGGCGTTCGATGGCGGCATGGAAGCGCAAGGGCGGGCTCGAGCATCTGCAGGAGCGCCTGATTTCGGGCATGCTCGCGCACGGCTACCAGCGCGAATTCGCGGAACAGATCTACCGCCAGATACTCGGTTTCGGCGAATACGGTTTCCCGGAATCGCACGCGGCGAGTTTCGCGCTGCTGGCGTACGTGTCGGCGTGGCTGAAGTGCCATGAGCCGGCGGCGTTTCTCGCCGCACTCCTGAACAGCCAGCCGATGGGTTTTTACGGGCCGTCGCAGCTCACGCAGGACGCGCGCCGTCACGGCGTCGAAGTGCGCCCGGCTGATGTGATGGCAAGCGCGTGGGAATGCGCGCTCGAGCGCGACGCCAATGACAAGCCGGCCGTGCGACTGGGGTTGTGCATGGTGCGCGGCCTGGCGCAGAACACGGCGCAACGGCTGACCGCTGCGCGCACGCAACGCAGCTTCGATTCGATCGACGATCTCGCGCGGCGCGCCAAGCTCGATGCGCGTGACCTCAGATTGCTGGCTGGCGCCAATGCACTCGCCGCACTCGCCGGGCACCGGCGTCTTGCGCACTGGGCGGTCGCGGGCGTCGCGCCGACGACCCCGTTGCTTGAGCAGGCGCCCATCGCCGACACAATCCCGCTGCTTGCGGCGCCGGGCGAAGGCGAAAACATCGTCGTCGACTATGCAAGCACCGGACTCACGCTGGGCCGCCATCCGCTGGCGCTGTTGCGCGGCCGCTTAAAACGCCTGCGGCTTTCGACGGCGGCGGAACTCAACGGGTTTCCGCACGGCCGGCTCGCGCGCGCCGCCGGCATAGTGACCGGCCGCCAGCGCCCGGGCACCGCGTCAGGCGTCGTGTTCGTCACGCTGGAAGACGAAACCGGCAACGTCAACGTGGTCGTATGGAGCGATCTGGTTGAAAAGCAGCGCCGCGAACTCGTCGGCGCGCGCCTCCTGGGCGTTTACGGGATATTGGAACGGCAGGGGGAAGTCGTGCACCTGATCGCCCGGCGGCTCGTCGACTACAGCGCGTTATTGGGGCAGCTGACGACCACGAGCCGGGATTTTCGCTGAACCCGCCCGGACCGGCGGGCGCCGTCCGCCCGCGGCGAACGGCCTAAAACCGGTACTGCGCGCTTATCGACCAAACGTTGACCGCCGACTGGCCGGTCGTGGAACCGTCGCCCACGTTATTGAAGCGTTCGAACTCACCGCGCACGCCGAAGGACTTCATGAAATCGAACTTCACTCCCACGCCCAGCAGCGGCTGCACCCGTGTCGCGCTGGGGCTGTACAGCGCCGGCGCCGGAACGTCTACCGTCAACCGTGACAGCGCGAGCCCGCCTTTGGCGAAGACCGCGAACCGGTTGATGACGGGGTAACTGCCGACCACAGCAACGCTGGCGGCAGAGGCGTCCCACCTGCCGGCTAACGTCGAGGCCGGCGCGGTGATCACCGTTAAGCCTTTAAGGCGCCCCAAATCGTGATAGCCGCCCTCAACCGCGAAGTTCTCATTGAATTGATAGCCGCCGAATAATTTCCAGGCGGTGCCGTGGCTCTCGATCACGGTGCTGCTGACAAGCCCCCTTGCCA
>JAYWDM010000270.1:0-5281 GCA_043779885.1 Betaproteobacteria bacterium
ACCCAGGTATTCGGCGTCAAAGGCGGCATCACCGGCATCATCGCCGACACGCTGGACCGCGCAACGGTCGGCAAGGCACTGCGCGCGCGGCATACCTTCGCCGCGAGCGGTGAGCGCATCGTCGGACTCGCCACCTGCGGCAAGCACCTGCAGGGCGACGAGTTCGCGCTCAAAGGAAGCGCGAAAATCGCCTACCGCTTCCTCGGCCTGCAAGGCTGGGACGAAATCGCGGCGTTCGACCACACCGGAATGATCTGGCATCGCGACATCCAGCGGGAAACCGGTTACGACGAGCGCAAGATCCGGATCCGCTGGGGTGGCGCGCGCATCCCCGACCGTTATCGCTGGGCCGAATGGCGCGGCACGGTCAGCATCATCAACGGCACGATCAACGCGTTTGCCGGCGGCGGCTTCGAACATCCCGAAGAATCGTGCTGGCGCGCGGGACCGACCGACATCGGCTTCAGGACGGACACCTACGGCGATTCCGATTCGCTGGTAGTGGATGTCAGCAATCTCAAGAATTGCCGCATCCGCGTAAAAGGCCGCATAGACAGTTACGTCAAGGTTGGTGATCCGACCGCCGGCAATCCGTTTGTGCACTGCCCCGCGTTCGAGTGGGAGGTGAGCGGCGCGGAATTGCTCGCAAGCGAAGGCCGCCTGCGCATGGAACTCGGCGGTTGCGAACTTTTTCTCGCGATCGAGCGCATGGCGGGCGCGCCGTCGCCGCGTGAAGTCAGCGGCACGCTTGAAGTCAAGCCCGGCAACGGGCCGCACGGCTTCCGGCCGGTGTATTTCTACGGCCGCCAGACCGACGACGCCAAAGTGTGGACGTCGGCAATGTTCATCGAGTTCAAAAAGTAACGGACTCTTCCAGTAGCACCGTCGGGCGGATCAGCGCAGCGCAATCCGCCGGACGAAAATTAATTCCGTTTGCATGATCATGCGACGGAAGGCATACGGCGGAAGGCGCGGCGCTTTTCCGCCCTACGCAACCGTCAGACAGAGGCGAGGCCGTGGTGCAGATACACCGCGGCGACTTCCTCGCCCCGCATGAAGTCGACCAGGCGCGCGCCCCACTCCCCGCCATCGCCGACCAGGCCGATGTGTATCGTGCTGATCATCTGCGCGGGATCGTCATCCGCCGTCAGCGCCACAGTCTCGAACAGACCTGGGAATATGCGTGTATAGCGTAATGCCAGGTGCGCGAAGACGACCGCCACGTCCGCGCGATTGTCGGCGAGCGACTGCGGCGCTTCGCGGTGGTGTATGCACTCGCCGTACACCATGCGCGGCAAGACGCCGGGCGCCGCGTCGAGAAATCCGCAATCCAGTCCGTCGCGCGCGGCAATGCGGCGCAGCGTCGTCGCGTAAACGTCGTAGCTGACTTTTTCGGTCACCGGATTGGATAAAAAAAACCGCACGTCCGCGCGCGCGAGATCCGCTACGCCGTTGATGCGTTTCGGGTTGCCCCTGCGCACCAGCAACACGCTGCCGCGGGTGCGCGCAAGCGGGTGGTGCGTGCGCACGCGGCCGTCATTTTGCAGGCGTTCGAGCACCGGCGCCGGACTGATGAATACGTGCGGCGTGACCGACAGCCTGAGATTGCCCAGCAGCAACGCGCCCGACAGGAGCGCTTCAACGATCACCCGCGGCGGCGGCGTCGCGTAGAAAATATCGTTGACCGCCGGATGCCGCGAGCGGAACAGCGCGAGCGCTTCGGCGAGCGCCATATGATGATTGCCATCCGAGAAAACCGCGAGCGGTGCTAAACGCGGATCGCCGTGCAGATCGAGACAGATATTCGACGCAGTCTGGGAGAAACGGGCAACGCCGTCGACGGGCGGCGCCGCACCTTCGTACGGCCAGTCAAGACGCATCAGTCACCCTTGCGTCGTTGCGTCAGGCGTCCGGCATGCGCGCGCAAATCGCCGGCCGTCCCCATGGCGGGAACCGCGCCGCAATTACGCAAGATCCTTTAATCGCTGCAATGGATTTAGCCGGCTGGTCGCACCGATAAACCCGCCGGCCACCATCAGCGGCAACGGCCCCGCGCGCCACCATAACATCGCGACGACCGTCAGTATCACCAGCAGCGCGGTAAAGCCGTCAGGCGCAGCGTGCGGCGCCATCTGCGCCAGCGCCACCGCGAGCGCGCCGATGACGGCCGCGCTGATGCCGCGCATCGCCGCCTTGATCCAGAGCAGATCTTTGAAGCGCGCTAGCACCGGGAGCACCGATAACATGATCAAAAACGACGGCAGAAAAATCGCCCCGCCACCGACGATCGCGCCGGCGATGCCCGCGAGCTTGTATCCGACGTAGGCCGCGAGCATGAGTATCGGCCCCGGTGTCAGCTGGCCGAGCGCGAGGCCGTCGACGAATTCCTGCGGCGTCAGCCAATGCAACTGCGCCACGACTTGCTCCTGCACGAAGGCCAGCATGGTGATGCCGCCGCCGAACGTAAATGCGCCGACCGTGAAAAAGAACGAACCGATGTCCCACAAACCGGGCGCGGCGGTCGCGGCCGCACCTGCGCCGCCGGGCAATATGCCGGCCGGCCATCCCCAATGCACCAGGCCAAACAAGACGAGAACCGCCAGCGCGGCACGCAACCCCGCCGCGCGCGAATGATAGAGCATGACGCCTGCGCATCCCGCGAGCAGCAGGGTAGTGACAATGCCCAGCGGCGTAATCGCGACCGCCAGCGCCGCACCCGCTGCGAGCAGAATCTGCGGTTTGCCCTTCAGCGCCACCCTGCCCAGCCGGTAGACCGCGACGATAAAAATCCCGAGCACCACCGGACCCAGCCCGTAGAACGCATCGCGCATCACGGGCAGCGCGCCATAAGCGGCATACAGCAGCGTCAGCGCGAGCATGATGAAGAACGCCGGCAGGATGAAACACAAGCCGGCCACGAGACCGCCCCACCAGCCGGCGCGCTGGTAGCCGACGAAAATTCCCAGTTGGGTTGCACCGGCGCCGGGCAGCATGCTCACGAGCGCAAGACCTTCGAGAAATTTCTCCTTCGAAAGCCACCCGCGCTTTTCCTGGATTTCCGCCTGCATGATGCCCATGATGGCGGGACCGCCGTAACTCATGGCGCCAAGCTTGAGAAAAACTTTAACCAGCTCCCGCCCGTGACTCTTCAGCGGCGAATCCTGTGTTTGCATGCCCACTTCCCCGTCTGGATTCGTTTTAGGCGCATGGCGACGATCGCCATGGCGTCACGACACCACCTGATAATAGAGGTTTTGCGGGTGCCGCGCCTGTGCGAAGAAAAACCAGCGTTCGGCCACGAGCCCCGCGAACTGCACGATGACGGCCAGGACCAGCAGCGACGGCAGATCCTGCAGGAGTCCGAGGCCCGCCAGCGCGATCGGCAGCGCAAACCCAAGCACGAGGAATATCCATTTGACCGCGCGCACGAAAGGCAATCCCCTGCCGTGAAAAAACTCACGCGTATTGAACGATCCGCCCATCTGCCCCTGTGACTTCTGCGCGATGCGCGGGTGCTTCACGCCGATCGCGCTTTGCAGGCTCGATTTCGGCCGGATGCGGGCATTGCGCATCAATGAGGCGACGCGCGTAATGAGGGCCAGCGCCGTCGCCATGATGGCCGCGACACCCAGCGGACCGGTCAGCGCCGTTGCCACAAACGCGGCGAGCGCGGCAGCCAGCATCAGTCCGGATGCGGTGCCGAGCATGAAGAAATTGATCAGCGTGAGCGGCGTGTGCCATTCCTGCAGAAATTTGAGGCACGCGTAAATCATGCCGGTGCAGACGAACAACGCGATGCACAGCACGGTTGCAATCGCGCCGACCCGGCCGCTCGCACTCCAGGCATAGTGATGAGCCGCGCCATAAACGAACACTGCGGCGATGAACGCCGGCAGCACGATGACTTCGCGCGACAGCCACGATGTGCGCCACATCGCGGCCGCGCGCCACGCGCGCTCGGGGTGCCCCAGATGCAGGAACGACGCGCCCAGCCCGGCGATAAGCAGGACGATGCTGACGATGCTGCCTGCCGTATAAAACTGTACCGGCGCCGGCGGCGCAAGAGCGGAGCCCGCGCTGATTTCCACGCCGTAAAGCGCGAGAAACAAACCCTGCCCGGCGCCGGTCAGCGTCGTCAGAAAAATGACCGACCATGCCGGGTTCATGCGGGTTCACGCCGCATAAACAGTCACTCGGGTTACCACGACGTCACATCGTCCAGCGCCGGATCACTGAGCGCGGGCTGCGGCAGCTGGCCGTCGATCTTCAACGGGTTGTCGACGCGCTCGAGTTCGTCCTTGTGGATCCTGATTTCGGTCTTGCGCCGCGGCAGATAATGATTCGCCGGCTGCGTGCCCCATTCGGGCATCAGCGCATAACCGCCGCTGTCGCGGATCGCCTGCGACACCGCCGATGCCGGATCATGTATGTCGCCGAAGAGCCGCGCGCTCGTCGGGCACGCCATCACGCACGCCGGCTTGCGCTCCGCTTCCGGCAGCTTCCCGTCATAGATGCGATCGACGCACAGCGTGCATTTCTTCATCACCTGCTGGTGCTCGTCGATTTCGCGCGCGCCGTACGGGCACGCCCACGCGCAATACTTGCAGCCGATGCATTTGTCGTAGTCGACGAGCACGATGCCGTCCTCCGGCCGCTTGTAGCTTGCCCCCGTCGGGCACACCGGCACGCACGGCGGGTCTTCGCAGTGCAGGCACGATTTCGGAAAATGCACGGTCTCGGTGTCCGGATACGTGCCGACCTCGAACGTCTGCACGCGGTTGAAAAATGTCCCGGTCGGATCTTTATCGTACGGGTTGTCGTCCGCGAGATATCCCGCCAGCCCCGACGTGTTCCATTGCTTGCAACTCGTGACGCAGGCGTGACAGCCGACGCACACATTCAGATCGATGACGAGCGCGAGTTGCGTCATTTGAAGTCTCCCTTGCCGGCAACATAGCCGAGCCACTTGCGCAGGATGCCGCGCGTTCCCGGCGCCGCGGCGACCGGCGTGAACTGCGGCGACGTAAGGTGCGGCTCATCAGCGGCCGCCTTGTAAATTCGCACGCGCACGTCGTACCACCCGGCCTGACCGGTCACCGGATCGGAGTTCGAGGTTCGCTGGCCGTGCCGGTCCGCCGGCAGTTCGTCGGCAAGCAGGTGATTGAGCAGAAAGCCTCGTTGCGACTCGTTGGCATCCGGCGCGAGACGCCACGCACCCTTGGCCTTGCCGATCGCATTCCACGTCCACACCGTGCCGGGCTCGACCGCTTCGCTGTAGCGG
>JAYWDM010000271.1:0-5276 GCA_043779885.1 Betaproteobacteria bacterium
CAACGAGCCGACGCCACCAAACGCAACAAATACTCGCCTCACCACTCAGCTGATTGCGCTTTGCCGCCAGATTTACGCGGATTTGCACCGCCATTCACATGCAGAGCCAATTGTTCAGCGCGAAGCTCAAGCAGACGCTCAATGCGTATCACAACCGCGCCATCGCCACGCAGGAAGTGATCGAGGAACTCATCAAACTGGCCAAGGAACTGGAAGCGGCCGGCAAGCGCGGCGAGAATCTCGGTCTGACGGACGATGAAATTGCCTTTTACGACGCGCTGGCCGCGAACGAATCCGCCGTGCAGGCCATGGGCGACGATAAGCTCAAGGTCATAGCCGCGGAGCTGATAACACAGGTGCGCAAGAGCGCGACGATCGATTGGACGCTGCGCGAGAGCGCCCGCGCCCGGATTCGCGTGCTGGTGAAGCGGATTTTGAACAAATATGGCTATCCACCTGACCTGCAGGAGGAGGCGGTCAAGACGGTGCTCATGCAGGCGGAGTTGCTGTGCGCGGATTGGGCGACGACGTAGTTGCTGGAGCCATCGTTCGATTCCTCACCCCTCACCCCTGCACCCGAGGTAGAGGCGAATATTCTCCACGTAGATATTGTCAGTCACTTCTGTAATTTTAAATGGGCCGCCTTCTCATTCGCGAGTGACGAGCCATCAGGCATGGTAAGGCGGAACTGCACACGGGAACGTTCAAGCGCATTGGTGCGTCTGACAGTCTCGATGAGCGCGTTCACGTCCGCATAGTCGAAGGCGACGGTCCATTGCTGCATGAGCGCAAGAGCGCGGATGAAACCATCCGGATCGTTCTGGCGCGACAACTGGCGCTGGCAATCCACATACTCTTCATGAAAAAGCGTTGGAATGATGATGCGTGCTGCGCCTGTGCGGGAAAGCTCCGCATTCATGACGAGTCGCGCGATCCGCCCATTGCCGTCATCAAAAGGGTGCACCTCCGTCACGAGGAACGAATAGTAAATGGCGCGCGCAATTCCATCGGGAATGCTTTGTGCGAGCGCCGAACCCTCGATGAGTGTGCCGCGTACCATGCCGGGATCGACGAACCAGGTTCCACCCGCCCGGTTGCGCTCAAGCTTGAATTGACCGGGATTGCTCTCCGGCCGCTTTTCCAGCATTTGAGCATGGCGCCTTGCAAGTTCCACCGGAAAATCCCCGCCGAAAGGGGGAACCGTATCGCGGCCGGGGGACTGTAGCGCCAGCCGGAAAACTCCCAGAATGTCATGCGAGTCTTTCGGTCGCAGCTCGACGATGCGCCCTTCGAGGGCGATGTTACGCGCTTCTTCGATTTCAAATTCGGTGCCTTCGACGTAATTGGAAAAGTAGGCTTCGAGAAATGCAAAGGCGGAGCGTGCCGGTTCGCTCGCCGCAACCGCAGGCCGGCGGGCAAGCACCGTTGTACGCAGCTCGCTGGCAAGCACCTCGAAGCGCGCCATCGTATCCGAATCGACCGGCGTGCCTTTCGCAACGAGTTTTCCCTCTCTCGTTTTGAGTGTTCCGTCGTCCTGTGTGGCGAGGAGCGCGCCGATGAGCTTGTCGAGTTTCGTGAACTGCTCCTTGAAGGCCGATGGTTCCACCAGCGCTCTTGCATCATCGCGGATTCGGTTGAGTTCGGCCTCGCCGTTTGCATGCAATATCCTGATGAGTAACTCTTCGACTTTCTTCGCGCCCGCTGATTTGCCGCGCGCCCCGCGTTCGGGGGACAGGTTCTCCAGCAGTTGGCGGGGGCGCGAAGAGAAATAGAGCTTGCCGTCTCCCAGCGGCATGTCGCCAGGCAGCGCGCCCGGGCCTTTGACGAGAATGGCCTGCACCCCTGGCATGGCGATCTTTCGATTGAAGTTGGTTGGATGGCTGAGGTACACAACCCCGTCCGGCGTGATCCCCCCTGCGTAGGCGCTTCGGTATGAGACGACCGCGCCGGGAGCAAGGGCGCCGAGTATGCGGAACCAATTGCGGCGTACAACGGCTTTCTGCCCCTCAGGATCCTTTTCCAGAAGATAGACGCCTTCAGCGATACGAGTCAGCTCGCCGTCTTTGGCGCGGCGCTGGATTGCCCGCGCTTTTGCCGGCGAGTCGTTGCCGCGAGTGATGAAAACTTCGTCTTGTCGGGTAACTGCTAAGTTTGCCAAGGATTAGCTTCTCAATTTGTCGTCTAAATGCTATCTTATATGAAATTTAGTCGGTTAAAAACTAAAATATGATTGCCCAGCGTCGGCGTAGCGCTAATTAGGCTCGACAAATATCGTGTTTTGTCGGTAATAAACTAAGTTATGGTGAAAACAGTCGTTATAACGCTAGCAATGTTACGGGACCCGACATCCCGCAGCGCAGCTTAACCACGCGCCAAAATGATCAGGCATTGGCCGAAGTCGAATACGCGCTGTAGCGCGCGCTTCATTTCGCGTAACGCGGCCACTCAAGGATCGCGTACCCCCGTCGGCGTTCGGTTGGCGGCATGAGCGCGGCGACGCCGCTGCGCTGACGCGCGGTGGGCGCATGCTTTTAGATCAAACCTTGTGATGCAGCGAGCATAGAGCGAGGCCGTTCTGCTCGACGTCTGGGCCACCGGCCTGAAACCACTTGATGTGCGCGGCTTCCAGGGCGATTACCTGTTGCCTGAGCCGCAGGTCGTGTCCGCAAACGCAGCAGCGGTATTCGTAGGCGAGCAGGACTTTTCGCGGAATGCAGGATCGCGATGGCGCGCGACGGGGCCAGCGCCGCCCGCATCCGCTAGTTCGAGAGACAAGCCCACCGCATCGAGCACGTCCTGCCGGATGCTTTCCGGGAAGTGCGCATCGAGCACGCGTCGCGCGACCTCGGCCGCGAGCGCAGGGTTTTTCTGAAATGCAGCTTGAATCTCTGGCGGGAAGCCTCCGCTGATGTGATTGGCGCGAAGCTCGCCGATGTTTGGCGTCGCGCCAGATGGGCGGGCGAGAATTTCCTTAGGCCCGTCGAGTTGCCAGAGCCCGTCTGTCGCCAAGTGCCAGAACGGATAGTTGCGAGTAGCGTTGGAACCCGAGGGTCCGAACTCTTCCAGCAACCGGCCCAGCTTGCCTTCGATTTCCGCGAATTCAACTCGTGACTTTTCGCCGCGCATGAGATTTCCAAGTGCCATCAGAATCAACAGCGGCTTGTGCGGTGCGCGGCGATCGCCGCGCTGCCACACGCGGATGCTGTCGAAGGCACTGAGGATTTCGTTGGGGGACATTGGTAAAACAAGGACGAAGGCGGAATGATGAAGAAAAGCCGCGAGCTCGTGAGGGCGCGAGAGCGGGAAGGAAAGAACGAGACTCAGACGGCGCGGCGCTGGTCGGGTTCTTTGATAAGGGATTCCGCCGGAATACCCAGTTTTCGATGCAGCCGCCGGATCATCTTGAGCGTAAGCGGGCGTTTGCGGGCCAGGATTTCGTACACGCGATTGATCTGCCCGATCATCGGCACCAGGTCCTTCGGCGCGAGCGCCATCTGTTCCATGCGGAATTTGATCGCTTCGACCGGGTCGGGTAAATCGAAAGGGTAGTGCTTTTTCTCGTACGCCTCGACCAATGTGACCATTACATCCAGGCGCTCGCCTTCGGGTGAGCCGGCGCGCGCCGGCATCAGCGTCTCAATTTCCTTCAGCGCGGCGCGGTAATCCGTTTTGGTTCTGATCGGTTTGATTTCCATTGGCCTGCTCCTTCAGATCCGTTGCGCATCGATTCGGTCGTATTGCGCGTGCGTGCCGATGAACCGGACGTACACGACGCGGTAAGGATAGTTGATCCACACCACCAGCCGGTACTGGTTGCCGCCGATGTCGAATACCACCCGGCCGTCGCGCAAAACGCTCGCAGTGCCGAACTCCCGTTTGACGTCGGCGGGCGAGCCCCAATCGGCCCTCAATACGTGTCGGTGCCACGCCAGCGTCGGCTCACGAGCGTCAGCATATGCCCGACTGCTTTCCCAGAAGCTGCGCAAAGTCGACAGAGCGATTACACGCATAACGAAGTATAGTCCCAATATGGGACTAAGGCAAGGCAAAGGGCGCTTGGCCTGACATGGTGGAAGTCGCGCGCAAAAGCTTGAACCCCGGTGCTAGAACTTGCCGCGCTGCCACACGCGGATGCTGTCGAGGGCGCTGAGGATTTCGTCGGGGGACAAATAAGGCTGTGCCAATGGTAAAATGTTGCCGTGTGCACGCGCGAGTTTGCGAGGCGTAGCGTGCATGCACCGGGGTAGTTTTTTGGGTATCCACAGAAACCTAAATCCGTAGATCAAGCATTGATGCGGCTTTGAGGTGTTTTTTCGAATCCTTTACCCGCAGCATCCACCCGAGTCCAGTTTCGGAAGTAATCAGAAATCTATTCCGTCTCGACCAACCTCGCCACATCCCCGTGGCACACGGCGCACTTCCCGACCAGCAACAAATCGCCAGTCTTTACCGTCCCTGAGAAATTCGTGATCGTGACCTCATGACGGCAACTCCCGCACCAGAAATTCGAAAGTAGTTTCTTGCGGGTATCAGCTGGAATGGCTTCCCACAACCTGGCTGCGGGTACGGTGAATTTCGGAAGGGATTCGATCGGCATAAGTTCGAGTATCCAGATTTCGGCTTCGGCTATTGCTTCGTGACCGTGGCTTGCCAGGATGCCGTCCAACCTAAACGGCGAGAAACGCGTCCATGGTCAGCGCGACTCCCGGGAAGGCTTTCAGCACGGCCTTGTCCGCGGTCACGAGCGAAACGGAGAGCGCCGCCGCAAGCGCGACGAATTCGCAGTCGTAAGCCGACAGTCGTGATTTCTCGACGATACGGAATACCTCTGCGCTGGAGACGAGGTGTTCGTTCCCGCGAAGCGCTTCCTCCATCGCGTCCATAACACGGGTGCACTGCGCACGCGACAGACTGCCATCCCTCAAATAGCCGGTCAGGATACTTCGCATCTCGGATCGCCAAAGAATCGGCGCATGCCAGTCCGGGGCTTGGACGCGTACCCGTTGCGCAGTGGCGGTGAGCGGGCCGTTCAGCCAGCAATAAGCGATGACATTGCTGTCAACGACAATCACGCCCGGCCTTGCCGCTTGTAGCGGTCGATTTTCCGGTGTTCGATGCGCGGCAGCCGCGCCGTGAAGGCGCGCAATCTGCCGGCATGAACTTCCCGGTCAACCGGTGGCGCGGCAAAGTCGCTCTCAAGCCGCATAAGTATCTCGCTGTTGAGGCTGCGGCGATTATTCTCCGCGCTCGCCTTGAGCCTCAAGTGCAGGTCTTTC
>JAYWDM010000272.1:0-5265 GCA_043779885.1 Betaproteobacteria bacterium
GCGCGCGCGGATTGATCGCAGGATCCGGGAATCAGGAATCAGGATTCGGGAATAAAAAAATCAGACATCGAGCACCTGGCCTTCCCGCGCGGCGAAGCAGCGCAGAGACGACCCGCGCGCCTCGATCAACCGGTTCGCGGTCTCCGCCATCGCCGCAACCGTAGGGTCATCGTGAAGCGGGTCGTGATGGAAGAAGGCCAGAGCGCGCACCTGTGCCGCCAGAGCGACCTCGACGGTCGCGGTGATCGAAGAATGCCCCCAGCCGATCCGCGCGGGATACTCGTCGTCCGTGTACTGCGCCTCGCCGATGTAGAGATCTGCGGCGTCGATGAACCGTATGAACTCCGCGTCCAGGCGCCGGCCGAAATCGCGGCCGGCCTCCGCTTGCCGCTCCAGGTGCGTGAGCGTCTGCTGATGCGGCCATCCCAGTATTGGTTTCGCGCGCACCGCTGGCTGCCCCAGGTGCGCGAGCGTCTGCTGATAGGGTTCGTTGTCCGTGGCATACACAACGGTCTTTCCCGCGTACGATATCCGATACCCCAGGGTCATCCCCGGATGATTCAGGTACATGGCCGCAACGCTCGCCGCGCCGATCTCAAATGGCTTGCCCTTGAATTCGTGCACCTGGAGGGTCGAGTGCATGTCGCCGAGCGCCACCGGAAAATAGTCTGCGTCCATCTGGCCGCGGATCACTTTCTCCAGAGGGCGCCCCTGCCCCGTCGACCCGTAGAGATGGATCGTGGTGGTAGGCTGGTAGGCCGGCACGAAGAACGGAAACCCCTGGATGTGATCCCAGTGCGTATGGCTGAGAAACAGGTGGATGGTCAACGGCTGCTGCGCGAACTCCTGCATGAGAGCCAGGCCCAGCGGACGGATGCCGGTGCCGGCGTCAAAGATGAAAATGTCCGTCCCGCACCGTACCTCGACACAGGAGGTGTTTCCCCCGTACGTGAGGGTTCCAGGGCCCGGCGTCGCGATGGACCCGCGCGTGCCCCAGAATGTGACCCGCATCTAGTGACGCTCCTGCGGCTGCGATGAAGCAAGATGCCGCTCGATCAGCGCCAGCAGCTCATCGGTTCGATACGGCTTCACGACGTAGTCCGTCGCCCCGAGCTCGCGGGCGCGGTCGATGTCCGGCTTGTACGCTTTCGCCGAGGTCATGATGATGACGGTGTGCTTGATCTCCGGATGGGTGCGCAGAATCCGCAGGACGTCGAAGCCGTGCATTTCACCCATGATCACGTCGCAAACGATCACGGCGGGATGGTGCTTGAGCGCGAGCTTTACGCCTTCATCGCCATCGAACGCGGTGTAGACGGTATAGCCCTGCTCGGAAAAGTAGAACGACGCGAGGTCCACCAGCGTCTCGTCGTCTTCGATGATCAGCAGTGTCTTGTCCATTATTTTTTCGATCCCCGCTGCAGCTCCTTCAGGTCGATATTACGCAGGCGTTCGATATCCGTCCGCAGCTTCGCGACTTCGCCCTTGAGACGGTCCGTTTCGTTTTGCCGGTCCGCAAGTTCGCGTTGCAGGCGCGGGAGTTCTCCCTGTTGCACGCGTTCCAGTTCGGTTTGCAAGGCGAGCAGACGGTCCAGGGCCGCCTGGGTCGCGCGCGCCCGCGCCGCCTGCGGGTCTTGCAGGTTAGTATTCAGGAACTCCGAGTATAAGGCGATGGCACCGTGGTAGTCCTGCGCCGCCAGCTTCGCGTCGGCCTGGCCCAGCAACGTAGGGGCCTGCTTGGAAGTTGGCGCGCAGCCCGCGCACAGCATCCCTGCCATGAGGATCACGGATAATGGTTTCATGCCTGCTTGGCCTCTCCTGCGATCGCCACGAGGGACGCGGTTTGCAGGGGAAGGCTCACCGTGAACCGGCTGCCTTTTCTCTCCTGGGACTCGACAGTCACATGGCCTCCATGCGCTTCCACCAGCGATTTGACGATGGCGAGCCCGAGACCCGTACCGCCTTTCCCGCTGTGCGCCTGGCGGAACCGGTTGAATATGACCGGAAGCACGGCGGCGGGAATGCCGATGCCGGTATCTTCGACCTGAATACGGATTTCGCTGTCGGTATGGTCGAGTTTCACGGTCACGCTGCCGCCGGAGGGCGTGAAACGCAGCGCGTTCGCCACCAGGTTCACCACGACCTGCACGATGCGGTCCTCGTCGCCGAGCATGCGCTCGGCGCCGGAGGCGAGCTCGACGCGCAGCGTGATGCCGCGGTGTTCCGCCTGCAGGCGGAACTCGTCAATCGCACGCGTCACGGCCGTATCCAGGCCGAACCAGCGGCGTTCGATCTGCATCATCCCGGCGTCCGCCCGCGAGAGATCGAGCACGCTGTTCACCAATCGCAGCAGGCGCTCGCACCCTCTCTCCAGGATGGCGATCAAGCGCTCCTGCTTCTCCGTTAGCGGGCCGACCGTTTTCGCTTCGATCAGGCGCACGGCCTCGCGCATCGCGTTCAGGGGAGATCGCAGCTCGTGCGACACCGTCGCATAAAATCTTTCCTTTATCGCGTCGATTTCCCGCAGCCTCGCCGCCATGCTGTTGAATGACCTGGCCAGCGCGCCGATTTCGTCCCTGGCGTCGATGTGAAGCGGCTCGTGGAACTCTCCTTCCGCGACGGCTTTGGTCGCATCCGAGAGCCGGCTGAGCGAGCGGGTCATGCGCACGGCGATCACGGCTGTCCCCATGAGGGCCACCAGCACTGCAATGATCATCGCCGCGGTTACCGCTTTCCACGTCCTGCTCCTGAGCGCCTCGATTTCGAGCCGGGCCTGGTCGAGGGCGGCGGTCGCTTCACGCTGCGATTGCTCGAGGCCGGTTCGGGTAAGCCCCACCAGGCGATCGAGGTCTTCCACGACGCGATCCGCGACGGGATCGGCGTCACTGTGAAATAATTTTTCCGCGCGCCTGGGGTCAACGCTTTTTCTGAGCTTGCGCATTTTGTCAACGGTCGCGCGGTACTCGGTGAAGTCCGCGGCGGCCTTTGCGAGCAAGGTCTTTTCCTCCCGGGTCGTCACGAGGCGGGCGAGGCGCTCGAGTTCCCGGGCGACCAGTGTCGCTTGCGTGCTCGATGCGGCGTCGTATTCCTGATTGCCGAAGACCTGGCTGCGCATGTCCACTCGTCTCGACAGCGACACCGCCTCGCGCAGGGATACTGCGCTGCTCAGCGCCTCCGCGCCCCCGACCGTGATCGTGCGGTCGCCGATGGAGAGTTTCGCTACCTGGTTGAGGCTCCACCCGGCAATCCCCGCCATCACCAGGATGACCAGCGAGAAAGCCAGGAAGATTTTTACCGCGAGCCGCATGGGGAGGTAGCTTATGCCTGTTCAGAAAGTCTCACGCGCCAACGCGGGCAGGCTAGTGCCGCGCCGGGGGGATGCAAATCATTGTGGTTAGTTTCCGGTGGCGCGGGAAGGTTCCCCGGGAGTCGGCGGATCGGCGCTACAATATACTGCGAGGGGAAGAATAGCAAAAGGCCGGCGGCGCGCCCGAGCGGATCTCTCGCTTGAACGTCTTCGGTTTGCCCGGCGAGCGACAAATCAGGGGAAGCGCATGCAAAAAATATGGCACTGCATTCCGGCAATCGCACTGCTTGCCGGTCCGTCTCTGTGGGCGACGATGGTTGTCGCTCAATCTTACCCGTCGAAGCCGATCCGGCTGATAGTTCCCTATCCTCCGGGCGGGGGCAACGATACGATCTCGCGCCTGCTCGTCCCGAAGATCGCCGAGAGCTGGGGGCAGCAACTCATCGTCGACAACCGGCCGGGCGCGGGAACCACCATCGGCACTGCGCTCGCGGCGCGCGCCGCGCCCGATGGCTACACCATCGTGATGTCATCGGTTGCTACGCACGCGATGGCGCCGCAGCTATATTCCAATCCGGGCTACGATCCGATCAAGGATTTCGCCGCGGTGACGCTGCTCGCGACAACCCCGATGTTGCTGGCGGTGGGCGCCGGCACCCCGTACAAGTCGCTGCAGGACATTATCGAGGCAGCGAAAGCCAGCCCCGGCAAGTTGAGCTATGCATCCGGCGGCAACGGCACGCCGCCGCACCTGTCTACCGCGATATTCACGGAAAAAACCGGTATCCAGATGGTGCACGTTCCGTACAAGGGCAGCGGCCCCGCGCTCGTCGATGTCATGGCGGGCCAGATCACGATGATCATCGATACCGCGGCATCGGCGACGCCGCACGTGCGGTCAGGCAAGATGCGCGGGATAGCGATCACCGGCAAGCGCCGCTGGCCCGATCTGCCCGAAGTGCCGACGTTTGCCGAAGGCGGGCTCGCCGATTATGACGCGAGTTCGTGGTATGCAATACACGCGCCGGCGGGAACGCCGAAGGCCATCATCGCCAGGCTGAATGCCGAACTGGCGCGCATCGTGAAACTGCCGGACGTGAGCGAACGGCTGCGGCTGATGAGCGCGGAGCCGGTGGGTAGCACGCCGGGCGAGCTCGACGCCCTGGTCAGGAGCGAGGTCGCGAAATGGGGCGCGGTCATCAAATCGCTCAACCTGCGCGTGGATTGAGAGTCCGTAACATGACGATAGCTTCCCGGGTTGACGCCGATGCGCTGATCGAATTTGGCGCCGCCGTCTATGCCGGCGCCGGCATGCCGGCGGCTGACGCGCTGCTGGTTGCCGACACGCTGGTGCAGGCGGACCTGTGGGGCCACCAGTCGCACGGCGTGCTGCGGCTCGGCTGGTATCTCGACCGCATCAAGAACGGCGTGATGAAACCGGTGACCAAGCCCGAGTTCGTGATCGACGCCGGCACGGTCGCCGTGATTGACGGCCACGACGGTGTCGGCCATGTGGTGACCGCGCTTGCCGCGCGCGAGGCGATCAGGCGCGCGAAGGCGCACGGCCTGGGCGCGGTCGGCGTGCGCATGTCGAACCATTTCGGCACCTGCATGTATTACACGCGGATGGGCGCGTTGGAAGGCTGCGCCATGTTTCTGACCAGCAACGGCGGGCCGGCGATGGCGCCGTGGGGCGGCCGCAAAAAAATCATCGGCACCAATCCGTTTTCGGTCGCCACGCCGGCCGGGCGTCATCCGCCGTTCCTGATGGACATGGCGAACACCGGGGTTGCGCGCGGCAAGATATATCTCGCGCGCAACAAGCGCCAGCCGATTCCCGAAGGCTGGGCGATCGACCAGGACGGCGCGCCGACCACCGATGCGCAGGCCGCGATCGACGGCATCATCCTGCCGATGGCGGGGCACAAGGGCTATGCGCTCGCCATGATGGTCGATGT
>JAYWDM010000273.1:0-5264 GCA_043779885.1 Betaproteobacteria bacterium
CGGTGCGTAATTACGTGGCCCACCTCGGTCCTCCCCTTGAAGGGGAGGAAGAGAAATGCGCGGTGCGTAATTACGTGGCCCACCTCGGTCCTCCCCTTGAAGGGGAGGAAGAGAAATGCGCGGTGCGTAATTACGTGGCCCACCTCGGGCCTCCCCTTAAAGGGGAGGATAAGCATTTCGCTGCGTGCTAACGGGCGCGCAGTGAGTGCGCGTGACTCCATTAACGCACCAGGAAGGCGCCTGCATGACGCCATGGACTGAAATCCAGACCGCGATCACCCGCGCGACCGGCGCACCGTTCGTGATCGAATCCCGCACCCCGGTCGGCGGCGGCTGCATCAACCGGTGTTATCGCGTCAGCGGCCACGCGCGGACTTTTTTCGTCAAACTCAACTCACGCGAGTGGCTCGCGATGTTCGAAGCCGAAGCGGCGGAGCTCGCCGAGATAGCGGCGGCGCGCGCCGTTCGCGTGCCGTCTCCGGTGTGCCATGGCTTGAATCACGATACGGCGTGGCTTGTGCTGGAACATATCGAGTTTGGCGAAGCCGGCGCTGACGGCATGGCACGGCTCGGCGCGCAGCTCGCGGCGCTGCATCGCGTAACGAACAGCCAATTCGGCTGGCGCGCTGACAACACGCTAGGCGCGACCGCGCAAATCAACACGCAGTGCGCCGATTGGGCCGCGTTCTGGCGCGAGCACCGGCTGAATTTTCAACTGGCGCTTGCCGCGCGCAACGGCGCGCCGAAATCGTTGCTGGAAAAAGGCGGACGGCTCGCGCACGAATTCCCCGCGCTGCTGA
The DNA here is from genome assembly GCA_043779885.1 of Betaproteobacteria bacterium. Taxonomy (GTDB): domain Bacteria; phylum Pseudomonadota; class Gammaproteobacteria; order Burkholderiales; family SG8-41; genus PALSA-1004. The sequence continues at coordinate 801 of JAYWDM010000273.1, forward strand.
AAAACCTCAACGTCCGCCCGGCGCTGCTGCACGGTGACCTGTGGGGCGGCAATGCCGGATTCGACCGCACGGGCGCGCCCGTGATATTCGATCCCGCCGTTTACTACGGTCACCGCGAAGCCGATCTTGCGATGACCGAACTCTTCGGCGGCTTCAGCGCGAACTTCTACGCCGCGTACCGCGACGCTTATCCGCTCGATGCCGGATACGAAGTGCGCAAACAGCTCTACAATCTCTATCACGTGTTGAACCACTTCAACCTGTTCGGCGGCGGCTACGCGAGTCAAGCGGAATCCATGACAACGCGGCTGCTCGCTGAAATCGCGGGCTGAGCGCGGACGCCCGCCGGGCGCGGGAACCGCACACCTGATTTTGATCTTTATCCGCGTTTATCTGCGGCAAATTGCGGCTTTGGTATTTTTGAGATAGGTTCTCACGCGCTTCACTCCGGCTTGGCGCCGGACTTTTTCACCGCATCACCCCAGCGCCGAATCTCATCACGAATAAAGTCACCGAACTGCCGGGGCGTGCCGCCGGCAACGTCGACGCCTTCGCGCGCGAGCCGCTCGCGCATCTCCGGCTGGCGGAGTATGCCGTCCACATCGGCGTGCAACTTCTGCACGATGGCGGCCGGCACGTGCGCCGGCGCAACCAGCCCCCACCAGGCGGTCGCATTGAATTGCGGATAACCGGCTTCCGCCACCGTCGGCAGGTCGGGTGTCGTCGGCGACCGTTTCGCGCTCGTGACCGCAAGCGCGCGCACGCGGCCCGCCTGAATATGCGGCGCCAGCGTCGAAAAAGTGCCGTAAGAAACCTGCACCTGGCCGGAGATCACATCGGTGAGCGCCGGTGTGAAGCCTTTGTAGGGAATATGCACGAGGTCGATGCCTGCCGCGGTTTTCAGCATCTCGCCGACCAGATGCGCCGTGGCGCCTATCCCGGTCGATGCGTACGAGAGCTGGCCTGGCTTCGTCTTGGCGAGCGCCACCAGTTCCTTGACCGAGCGCACCGGCAGATTCGGCGTCACCACCATCATGAACGGCGCCGCGCCGATTAACGTGATAGGCGCGAAATCCCGCACCGGATCGAACGGCAGCGTCGCATACAGCGCGGGATTGATCGCAAACGCCGCCGAAACCAGCAGCAGCGTGTGGCCGTCAGGCGAGGCCTTGGCCACCAGATCGGTGCCGATCACCGTGCCCGCGCCGGGACGATTGTCGACCACCACCTGCTGGCGCCAACCATCGGCGAGCTTCGCCGCCAGCAGCCGGGCAATCAGATCATTGATCGCGCCGGGCGTGAACGGCACGATCAGGCGCACGGGCCGCGCCGGAAATGCCTGTTGCGCATACGCAGAATTGACGCAACATCCCGCAATCACCGCGGCTAGCGCGATGACCTGACGACTTGCAATGCAGCAACCGGGCATGAAGCTCCTTTTGATCGGGAATGGCATTGCTGTGCGGTGACACACTAACCCAAAAATTGTCGGATGATGTGTTGCTATCTGCAATAGCTTGCGAACAATGAACCTAATCTGTTTTCTTGCTGTCCTGCCGCCAACTTCCATCGCGCCCGACGAGTGACAATGCGTAGATTGCGGATCGCAGATTACCGAGAATCCCGGATTTCATTTCATTGTATCCGGGCTAAGCATGCTGTTTGGCGGAAACTGATCGGTGAGTACCGTTTGTTGGGTAAGAACGCAAGTAAAGAACGGGTGCAGGGCGGCGTATTACGCAATGGGAAACGAGGATTCAGAATTCGGGATTCGGAAGAGCGAGGCGAATGCCGAGGAGGCAAACCCACTGTAAAGTGGATAAGAACTCCGCGTTCGTTTCCTGGTGCACACCGGCTGCCCCATTGGTCAAATACCAAAACATCTTGTCATGTGGCCATATGTGCGTTTCGGATCCAGCTCATCCCGACCCAATTGCCATAGGACGCTGCGACCCTCTGTTATTTCTTCCCTAGAATTCGGCTGCGCGCGGTTCTTCGGATCGCATCCGCGTACACAATCCCGCCTATCCCATCCTGGTGGTCTTCGGAAGTAACAACTTTGGCCCAATAGCCATGACCAGGAGAATGCGGTTGACGCCGCGCGTAATGGCTTCGACGGTGCGGTTGGTTGCCGTGAGCTGATAGTAGCGGGGCAACTTGCCGAAAATGTCATCGTAGTATTCCTGGGTATTTGCGGTTTCCTGCGCAGCGGTAAAGCCTTACGCGATGCTATAGCGGGTCCAAAGCCCGTCGGGAGTGGGGTACTTGTCGAGCGGAAACTCGCGCTCGACTGCCGCGCCGGCGCCAGTGCGGTCATGTTCGAGGAAGGCGTCCCCGTTCGAGCTGTAGGCGAAGAGCACGTCCAGAACTTCAGCGTATTCGAGCGCCTGCTGCATGCCGGCGCCTACGCTGTGGTTATTGTCTTTCGCTTCGATGACAGCGATCGGTATGTTCGGCTTGTAGCAAAGCAGGTAATCCGCTTTCTTGGCCTCGCCGCGCTTCACCGTCTCGCCGCGCACGATGACGCGGCCTTTCTTGAAATAGACTACTTCCCGCACCTGGATCATCACATCCCACTTGCCGCCATCCTTGCCAACGATGGCGGGCGTGATGAACCTGGTCCGGATGTCCGCTTCGGTGAGCGCTTTTTTTTGTTGATGTCGGACATGTTCCCGGGAGTCCTGTTTAGCGGCTGATCAGTATATATGCGCCGCGTTCATGAAGGCCTCCTCAATTTAAATATACTACGTATAACAGCCGGCATGGCGGACGCGCTTGACGCGCGGACTCGCCAAACTATCGGCTGACATGGAGGCCGCGCGAAAGCACACCCAGGCCCTCGCGACCAAGATCGCCGCGCTATGCCGGCAGCCGCTCCTGCGTCACCCTATTCCGGCATGGCAAGGTGCGCTCGCCGGCTTCGCCTGCCTGCACAATCGCGGTGATCGAGCGCGGGCCCGTCTACCGCTTCTGCCTGAACCACGTCGCCGTGCCCGATACACCTCACGCGGTGTTCCGCACATCTTTCTTGAGCATCGGCTGACGGAGCGTGCCGCGTGACCACATTGCACGATCTCGCCGCGCCCATTCGCAGCAAAAACGCGGGGCCTTTCGTCCTCACTTTCGACATCATGTTCCTCGATGAGAGCGAACTATCGCCGGGTGCGGGATTCCGGTGTACTGACTTGCGAACTTTTCGCGCAGCTCTACGGCTGGCCTGCGAGGCGCATGCGCTTTTTTGCGTGCGATAATACGCTTGCATTCAAGTTCAGCATTCCGCGGCCGGTCTTCCAGGGCGAACCGGGAGACGACGATCTGCATGGCGGGCAACAATTCGCTCCTTTGCTGGATATTGCGGTTCCGTAATTTGCGACTGGTGAGAACCCGACTTTGCTGACAAAGACCCGATTCCTGATGTGTGTTGCCACCGCGTGCGGACTTGCGATAACGGTTCACGCGCAGGAGAAGCAATATCCGTCCCGGCCGATTCGATTCATCGCTCCCTTCGCGGCGGGCGGCGGCAGCGATTTCACCGCACGCCTTTTTGCCCAAAAGCTGACCGAGCGTCTCGGTCAATCGGTAATCGTGGATAACCGTCCCGGTGCGGGCGGCTTGATCGGGACCGAAATTGCGCTCACGGCAGCGCCGGATGGCTACACGTTGCTGGTAATCGCGGGCAGCTACGCCGTGAATGCGGTGACGCACAAGCCGCCGTTTGATCCTGTGGCCGCCATCGCACCGATCATTCAATTCACCAATGAGCCGAGCATCTTCGTCGTGCACCCCTCCGTGCCAGCGAAAACATTGCCGGAGCTGCTGGATCTCGCCAAAAAGCAACCATACAAACTCGCGTTTGGCTCCAGCGGCGTGGGCGGCATGGCGCACCTTTCCGTCGAGCATTTCTTCGCCATCCCGAAGGTCAAGCTGACCCATGTGCCGTATAAAGGAACGGGCCCGGCACTCACCGACCTTATCGCCGGCAACGTACAGTTCATGTCTGCCGGCGCGATCCTGGTCATGTCTCACATCAAGTCCGGTCGCCTGCGTTCGCTCGCGGTGACTTCCCTCACCCGCATACCCGCGGCGCCGGACATTCCCACGGTTTCGGAATCGGGAGTGCCCGGCTATGAAAAGTCGGTATGGCATGGCCTGGTCGCACCCAAAGGCTTTCCGCGCAATATCGTCAATCGCATCAACGCCGAGATCAATGATGCCCTGAAGAGCAAGGACGTTGAAGAACGCTTCTACCCCGGAGGCATACTGCCGGCGGGCGGGACCCCCGAGCAGTTTCTCGCACTGATAAAGTCGGATATCGCACTATGGCGAGGCGTCGTCGCGCAACTGGGTATCCAGCTGCATTAGCGCAAGCGGTCGTAATGCGCCAGCCGTAGCGCGCCGGCGCGTTTTGTCAGGGCGCCGCTCGCCGCAACCGCGCGCGGGCCGGCGGCGCGGTGGTGCCGCGCA
>JAYWDM010000274.1:0-5245 GCA_043779885.1 Betaproteobacteria bacterium
GGCCGGAGCGACCGGATCCGTATCGTCGCCGGCGCCACGCGCACGGTATCCAAAGCCGCGGACTACGCGAAGAAGCAGGGTTTTCCGCTCCACGGCTCCTATCAGCAGGTGCTCGCCGATCCGCGGATCGACGCCGTCATAGTCGCCACACCGCATACGCAGCGCGTCGAAATCATTACTGCTGCCGCGCGGGCCGGCAAACATGTGTTCACGGAGAAGCCGCTCGCGCTGAACAAGCGCGACGCTATCGCGTGCGTCAAAGCGTGCGCCGACAACAAGGTAACGCTCGCCGTCGGCTACAACTGGCGCTGCCAGCCGGCGCTGCAGGAAATAAAGCGCATGCTGGCCGACGGCCGCCTGGGCAGGCTACTGCACATCGAAGGCAATTTCTGCGGTCCCAGCGTTTACCGCTTCGGTCCCGATCACTGGCGCCTGGATCGCGCGGAAGGCCCGGCCGGCGGCATGACCGGCCGCGGCGTGCACGTCATCGATGCCATGCTGTATCTCGCCGGCCGCATCGACACGGTCCACGCGCAAAGCCTGCGCCGCGTGCTTGATTATGGCATCGACGACACGACGTCCATGCTGTTACGCTTCAATAACGGCGCGACCGGCTATCTCGGCACCTTCATCGCCACCGCCGAAACGTGGCGCATGCAGGTGTTCGGCGCCAAGGGCTGGGCCGAAGTCGGCGACGTCGAGCATCTAAGCACCTGGCAGATGCGCGTGTGCCACGTTGACCCCGCGCATCCGGGCACCCACCAGAAACCGCAAACGGTGACGTTCCCGCAAATCAGCACCGAGCGCGCCGAACTCGAAAGCTTTGCCGACGCCGTCAAAGCCGGACGCGCACTTGCAGTGGCGGGGGGGGACGAAGTGCACGGGGTTGCGGTGCTCGAAGCAGTGCTGGAATCGGCAAAACAGAACGCCACGATCAGTATCGGCTAGCCCACAGCCACCGCTGCCGATTCGCGCAATGGCGCGACCGGCGGCTACTTTTTGAGCGTGTTCGGCGCCAGGCGATTGAGCAGCGCGGAGTTCTCCCGGTCCGCGCGGATTTTTTCGGCGAACCGGATATTCTTTTCGATTTCCTCGATATACAGGTTCTGTCCGCCGAAATGCCCATGCGCAAACGAGTGGCTCGCGCCAAGGTCGACGTTGAGCCGATTGCGCGCCCCCTTGAAGAATTCCGGAGTTTTCATCACGAGATCCAGGCCCGAGGAAAATACAACCTGCTCCCCGCCGTCGGACGTGCGCTTGGTGGCGAGGCCGCCGACCACGAATTCAGGATATAGACGGTCGCGGCATTTCTCCAGGTAGCAGCGGTCGGCCATCTGGGCGATGATGTCGGCCGAACCGAGCATGGTGCCGAGCAGCCGGTAGACGGGCGCGGGGACGTTGATGTTGGCGACGGCGACCTCATAGCCGGTGTAGTGGATCAGTTCGGAAGCGATATCGGCCATCTCCACCATGCCGATTTTCGGCAGGTACTCTTTCAGAAAATGCGATCCGCGCGATACATGCGTGAAGGTGAATTCAGCGCCGTTCCTGTGCGTATGGTCGCTCAGTTCGCGCACGTAGCCGCAATCATGGAAGAGCGCCGTGATCACCCCGAGCCGGAACAGGGACTCGTCCATCGGCTGAGCGCCGATACGGCCGCGCTCATACCCATTGATCAGGCGCGCCATGGCCAGCGTCACGTCGAGCACGTGCTGGGTGTCATGATAGGCGGTGTCGCAGGAGTGGTAGCCGGGAAATTCGCCGCGGTAAAGCAGCGCCATGTCGCGGAAGGCCTGATCGAATTGTTCCGTCGACGCGCCTTGATACAGGTCGCTATAGATGCGATTTATCTCGACGTTGACCGACTGGGGATCGGTGGTTTTGATCTCCAGGCTGACGTCATATTCGTTGCCGCGGGAATCTATGGCTGCCCCTCCTGTGTTTTTCGCAACCGGCGTTTCGTAATCGGAATGCGCCGTCAGTTCATGGCACTTTACAGCGGGAAACACGCCGATGGCGTGACAAACGTCACGGATGTGCCCATGAAATGCGAAAAAACAAGGCAAATCGGTGCCGGACACACGAATTCCCGGCGTGGACCAGCGCGCCAGTCGGTCGCGCTATGGCAATTGTGTTGCGGCTGGCAAATGCGGGATAAGGCGACCTGCACCAAGTCGCAATGCGAGATCGAGTAGCGAAACCACGGGCAGCTACGAGGCGGGTTTGGCCGCGCAACTCGATTTCAACAAAAATTTCGGCGCACGCGCGGAATGGGAGCGCTATCGCGTTCCTGGCGGGGCGTCGATCTGTTCTCACTTGGCCTGGTTGTGCGCTTCTGACGCACCGTCATGTTTCCTGAAAAAGCCGGGGCGACCCGGCTTTTTTTTGCCGGCGCCGCCGGAATTCATCGACCGTCTCGTCCACGCGCTGGAACACCGCGCCGCCGTCCTTCAGTTTGCGGATCAGTCGCTCCAGCATCATGATGCGATGGCCGCGGCCGCTGATGAATGGATGGCAGGTAAACGTCAGCACGCCCCAGTCGACCGTTTTTTTCATGTACGCGAAATCGCCGACCCAGTTCTCAAGCACGCGCCCGGCGTTCATCAACCCCGGACGAAGCGCGTTGCCGGTTTGCATGTATTCGAAATGCGGCGCGTCGTCGGTCGTCCAGCTGATCGGCATCTCGACGAGCGTCGTCGCGCGCCCGAACCGCGCCGGTTTTTCGAGTTCGATCGCGTCGCCGGCCCGCGCATAGTACGGCGTGTAATCGTTGCCCATCATGCTCGAGTCGTAGGCAAATCCGTGCTTGAGGAACAGTTCGACCGAATGGGGACTCAGGTCCCACCCCGGTGAGCGATAGCCGCGCGCATACGCGCCGGAAATGCGCCTGATCGCCGCATTGCCGCGGACGAGTTCAGCCTCCTCCTCCGCGCGCGACAATGCGGCCGGTGACACATGCTTCCAGCCGTGATGCCCGATCTCATGCCCGTGAGCGACGACCGCTTTTACGGCATCCGGAAACGTCTCGATCGTATGACCGGGCACATACCAGCTCGATTTGATGCGGTATTTCTTCATCAGCGCGAGGAGCCGCGGCGCGCCTACCCGCGGCCCGAATTCGCCGCGCGAAACCGGCGTGGGCAGCGGCGAGCCGCGCGCGACGAAACCGGATATCCCGTCGAAATCGAACGTAAGGCAGACGATGTGCTTGGCCACGGCGCGCAGGTGGGAAAAATTGCGCCTGATTATAGCAGCGCGCTTGCGCGCGGCCGCAAGCGCGCAGCGCGCCAATTCGCTATCATTCGGCTGTCTCTCTCAGCGCTGCGCCTGCCGCCAACACTTATGCCCGAACATCTCGTTCAGAACTGGCAAGTCCGCAAGCCTCTCGCGCGTTCGCGCGGCGGCGTCGTCGCCACCCAAAACAGGCTTGCCGGCGCCGCCGGGGTAAAAATACTCGACGCGGGCGGCAACGCGGTCGATGCCGCCGTCGCAACGGGCCTGGCGCTGGCGGCGGTCGAGCCATGGAACAGCGGGCTGGGCGGCGCCGGTTTCATGCTGGTGTATCTGGCGAAAGAGAACAAAGTCCACGTCGTCGATTTCGGTCCGATCTCGCCGCACTTGCTCGATCCCGCGGATTTCCCGTTGACCGGCGGCTTTACCACGGATCTTTTCACCTGGCCGACGGTGCAGGACGACCGCAACGTGCACGGGCCGAATTCCATGGCGGTGCCGGGGCACGTCGACGGCCTCGCGACCGCGCTGGCGACGTTCGGCACCCGGTCATTCGCCGAAGTAATTGCGCCCGCCATCGAACTTGCCGATCAGGGAATCGCGGCGGACTGGTTTCTGACGCTGAAGGTCGCGACGATGGCGCAGGAACTTGCGCGCTATCCGAGCACGCGCGACGTATGGCTGCCCGGCGGCTATCCGCCGGTCACGCCGCCGGGCGCCGGACTCAACCGCCTCAAGCTCAAGGGTCTGGCCGACACGATGCGCAAGCTGCAACGCAACGGTCCGCGCGATTATTACGAAGGCGAGGTGGCCGGCGCCATCGTCAGGGACATCAGCGCGCTCGGCGGCATCATCGACGCTCATGACCTGAGAAATTTCCACGCGCGCATCGTCGCCCCGCTGGAAATCGACTATCGCGGCGCGACGATCGCGCTCGCCGGCGGCCTGACCGCCGGCCCCAGCATCGCTCGCGTGCTCAATTCACTCAAGGCGCAGAGATTGCCATCCGGCGGCCCCGGCGCGGCAGCGTTCGTCGCCTATGCGCAGGCGCTGCGCGATGCGTATACGGAGCGCCTCGCCACGATGGGCGAGGCCGACGACGGCAGGAACCCCGGCTGTACGTCCCATTTCAGCGTGGTCGACCGCGAGGGCAACATGGTTGCGACCACGCAAACTCTGCTGTCGGCATTCGGCAGCCGCGTGGTACTGCCAGTGACCGGCATACTCATGAACAACGGCCTCATGTGGTTCGACCCGCGTCCGCAGTCGCCGAACTTTTTCGCGCCCGGCAAACGTCCGCTGACCAACATGTGCCCGCTCATCGCGCGGCGCAATGATCACGGCTGGTTCGCGGTCGGCGCCTCCGGCGGCCGCAAGATCATGCCGGCGGTGATGCAGATTACATCGTTCCTGATCGACCACGGCATGACGCTCGAAGATGCGTTCCATCAGCCGCGCATCGATGCGAGCGGTGGCGATGCCGTCGGCGTCGATCCGCGCCAGCCGGATTCCGTGCAACAGGCGCTCGCGGCGAAGTTTCCGCTGAGCCTCACCGAACTGGTGGTGTACCCGACCAACTTCGCGTGTCCCAGCGCGGTGCTGCGGGATCCCGCAACCGGTGAACATCAAGGCATCACCGACGTGCTGTCGCCGTGGTCCGGCGCGGTTGGGCAGGCCTGAGCGTGCGTCACGTCATTTTCAGCTTGCTGTTGCCTGCTTGTGCGGGCGTGTACGCGGCCGAACCAGCGGTGGGTTATCCGTCGAAACCCATACATTACATAGTGCCTTTTGCACCCGGCGGCCCGACGGACATCATGTCGCGCGCAATCGCCGAAAAAGTCGGCGCGGCGTGGGGCCAGCAGGTCGTCGTTGACAACCGCGGCGGCGCCGGCGGCAACATCGGCGCCGAGATTGTCGCGAAATCTGTACCCGACGGCTATACGGTGATGATAGGACACGTCGGCACGCACGCGATCAATGTGAGCCTGTATCCGAAAATCAATTTCGATCCGGT
>JAYWDM010000275.1:0-5209 GCA_043779885.1 Betaproteobacteria bacterium
CCGGCGTGGCGGCACGCGATGATCAGCTACCCGCACCCGCTGCTCAAGAACGGGCTGGTAGTGCTTGACACGCCCGGACTGAACGCGCTCGGCACCGAACCCGAACTCACGCTGTCGATGATCCCCAACGCGCACGCCGTGCTGTTCCTGCTCGCCATCGACACGGGCGTCACCAAATCCGATCTCGAGGTATGGCAAAAGTACGTGCAGCCGGGGGCCACCCGCCGCATCGCGGTGCTCAACAAGATCGACCTGATGTGGGACGATCTGAAAACCGATGCGGAAATCGCGCGCGACGTCGACCGCCAGATCGAGCAGACCTCGGCGCTGCTCGCTTTGCCGCGCTCGCAGGTGATGGCGATCTCCGCGCAAAAGGCGCTGGTTGCGCGCGTTCGCGGCGACGACGTACTGCTTGCCAGGAGCGGGATAGCGCAGCTCGAACATCTGCTGGCGACGGAAATAATTCCCGCCAAACAGGAAATCATGCGCGCCGCGGTCAGGCGCGAAATCGGCGGCATGGTCGATGCTTCGCGGGTCGCCGTTGCAAGCCAGCTGGCCGGCATGCAAACGGAACTCGCGGATCTGGCCGCGATGTCCGGCAAAAGCCGCGGCGTGGCGCAGGCGATGGTGGCGCGCCTCGAAACCGACCGCAAAACTTACCAAAACACCATGCAGACGTTCCGCGCCACGTCCGCTACGGTCATGCAACAGGGGGCGGCGCTGCTCGAACAACTCGACGACAAGCACATCGAGGACGTTCTGAACACCGACCGCAAATTCATCGAAGACGCGTGGACGACCGGGGGGCTGTGGAAAAGCATGCAGGCGCTGTTCCAGCATTTCACCGCGGTGTCGGCGAGGATCCTCAATTTTTCAAACCAGATCAAGAACCTCGTCGACGCGAGCTACCTGCATTTTCACGAGAAGTTCGGCTTTGCCCGCCTGACCCCGCCCGCGCTCAACCTGGAAAAGCACACGCTCAACATGACGGCCCTGCAGGAAACGGCGCGCCAGTTCTGCCTCGACCCGGTCAACATGGCGAAGTACAAAAACGTCGTGGTAACCCGGTTCTACGAGACGCTGGTCGAGCAGGCGCGCCAGATTTTCGAAATGACACGGCTCGACGCGGAGACGTGGCTGAAGGCGGCGTTAAATCCGCTCAATTCGCAGATCCGGGACCACGAAAACATACTCGCCAAACGCATCGGGAATTTCAAGAAAATCCGCGACAACATCAACTCGGTCGAGGACCGCATGAAAATTCTCGACAGGCAGCATGTCACGCTGCAACAACAAGGCCACGCGCTGGCGCGCATCAAGGCGAATCTCGACGGCGAAGCCGTCCCCGCGGCGCGCGCTGCCGCCCATCCGGAACTGACGCGGGCAGCCTGAGAGGCGTGCTTAGAGCGACGCCGCGATGCGTTCGCACAGCGTTTTCAGTATGCTGATCCGCGCCGAGTACTTGTCATTGGCCGGCACCAGCACCCACGGCGCCAGTTCATTGCCGGTGCGCTCGATCATGTCGCACACGGCGCGCCCGTAGTCATCCCATTTTTCGCGGTTGCGCCAGTCTTCGGCCGTGATTTTGAAACTCTTGTGCGGCGTTTTCGCGCGCTCGCGGAAGCGCCGCAACTGTTCCTCCCTGGTGATCGTGAGCCAGAATTTCGTCACGATGCCGCCCGCTTCGACCATCTGCTCTTCGAAATCATTGATCTCGTGATAGGCCCGCATCCAGTCTTCTTCCGAGCAGAATCTTTCGACCCGCTCGACCAGCACGCGGCCGTACCAGGAGCGGTCGAAGATCGTCACGCGTCCCTTGCGCGGGAGGCTGCGCCAGAACCGCCACAGGTAAGGCTGTGCGCGCTCTTCCTCGGTGGGTGCCGCCACCGGCGTGACCTGGTAGTGGCGCGCATCGAGGGCACCCGTGATGCGCCGGATGCCGCCGCCTTTGCCCGCGGCGTCCGCCCCTTCGAACACGATGACGATCGACTTCGCGCGGAATTTTTTGTGGCGTGTCAGCAGATTGAGTTCGCCCTGGTATTTTTCGAGTTTGCGGCTGTATTCCTTGTGCGTGAGGCGCTTTTCATAGTCGAGGTTCGAGAGCAGATTGCGCTTGTCGAGCGCGGGCTCGGGCAGCGCCGCCGACCGTGTCACCGCCGGCTTCGTGCCGGCGAGCCGTTTCCTGAGCGCGTCGAGTACCGTGCGGCCCACGGTAAGGTAGCGATAGTTCGGGTCGGTGCCTTCGACCACGATCCACGGCGCATAGCCGGTACTCGTCTCGCGCAGCGCATTCTCCGACACCTTGCGAAACCGGTCGTATATTTTGAAGCGCTCCCAGTCCGTGTCGGTGACGCGCCAGCGCGTCTTGGGATCGGCGGCGAGCGCCCGCAGGCGTTTTTTCTGCGCCTTTCTGGACAGATGAAACCAGAATTTAAGGATCAGCGCGCCTTCATCGACCAGCATGCGCTCGAAGCGCACGATCTCTTCCATCGCGAGCTCCAGCTGATTGCCGTCGGTCGCGCCGGTCACGCGATTGACGATGGGATCGGTGTGCCATGCGCCGAACAGTATGCCGATGCGTCCCCTGGGCGGCAGCGCGCGCCAGTAACGCCACATGCGTGGACGCTCGCGCTCTTCGTCCGACATTTCACCAAACGCATGGGTGTGAATATGGCGCGGGTCCATCCATTCGTTCAGGATGTTGACGGTTTCGCCTTTGCCCGCGCCGTCCACGCCGCCGATGATGATGATGACCGGAAAGGTCTTGTTCCCGAGCAGATCGTACTGGGCCTTGAGCAGCGCTGCGCGCAGCTTCGGCTCCTCACGGTCATATTCGCGGTCCGCTATGCGGTGCCCCAGTTCTGCGGATTCAAACATTTTCGTCTCTCCGTGTATGACCCGTGGCGCGGATCGTTTCACACAAAATTGTTGCGCGTCAATGCGCGGGTGCACGGGCAATCGCGCGTGTCAGGCCGCCACGCCCGCCCCGGCCGTTCGCCAGCGTTCAACCTCGGCGAGATATTCAAGCGGCTTCTCGACCACGAGTTGCGGTTTCCCGGCAAGTACGCGCCCCTCATTGGCGTCCAGGCACAACAGTTCGCCCTCGACGAATCGCCTGCCGCCGATCCGGCAACTGCGGCTCGCGAGGTCGATCTGCAAGTCCGCGCAACCGACCAGACATACTTTATCGAGCTGGCGCGCAATCACCGCCGCGTGGGAGGTGCGGCCGCCAACCGCGGTCAAGAGCCCGCTCGCTGCCGCGAGCCCGCCGATGTCGTCGGTTGTCGTATCGTGCCGCACGAGGATCACGGGCTCGCGACGCGCGAGGCGCTTCGCCTGCTCAACGTCGAGCGCGAGCGCGCCGATCGCGACGCCCGCGCTGGCCGCGGTCGCGGCACACAGCACCGGTGCGTCGTCGCTTGCGATCGCGCGCACCGACTCGATGCGGTCGAGCTTTAAGTCGCGCAGCCGCCGCAGCGCTTGCGCCGGGGCGATCAGCCCCTCGCGCACCTGTTCGACGGCGATGCGCAGCGCCGCCCACGGCGTGCGCTTGCCCGTGCGTGTCTGCAACAGATAGAGCACGCCGTCCTGGATCGTCAGCTCGAATTCCTGCACGTCCCTGAATTCCGCCTCCAGCGCGCCGCTGACGCCGGCGATCTGCTGCATCAAGCGGGGCAGGACCGTCGCAAGCTGCCCGGAGTCGTGCATCGCGTGCCGCCCCGACACCACGTCCTCACCCTGCGCGTTGAAGAGAAAATCCATGTAAAGACGATTCTCGCCGGTCGCCGGATTGCGCGTGAACGCGACGCCCGAGCCCGAACTGCCGCCGGCGTTGCCGAACACCATGCGCTGCACGGTGACCGCGGTACCCGCCGTGTCGTCGAGATGATGCAGGCGCCGGTACTCGACGGCACGCGCGGTCTGCCACGAGCGGAAGACCGCGCGCACGGCGGCGTCGAGTTGTTCGTGCGCGTCCTGCGGAAACTCGCCGCCGGTGAGTTTCTGATAGAGCTCGAGATAATCGCGCGTCACCGCCGCGAGCGTGCGGGCATCGAGTTCCTGCGCGCGCGCCGCGCCGTCGCGCCGCAGATATTCGGCGAGCACCGCATCGAACGGCGGCGCCCGTGCGCCATGCACGATCTGCGCAAACGACTGTACGAGCCGCCGGTACGAATCCCACACCAGGCGCGGGTTCCCGGTCATGCGCAACAGTCCGCGCAGGGTTGCTTCGGTCAATCCGACGTTGAGTATGGATTCCATCATGCCGGGCATCGATACCGCCGCGCCCGAGCGCACCGACACCAGCAGCGGCTTGCGCGCGCCGCCGAACGTCAGGCTGCTGCCCGCTTCGATGCGCCGCATGCCGGCGGCAAGCGACTCGTGCAGGTCACCGCCCGGCTTTATTTCGGGCTGCGCGAACTCACGGCAAAAGCCGGTGCCGAGCACGAATGCCGCCGGCACCGGCAGCCCCATTCCGGCCATGCGCGCGAGGTTATAGGCCTTGAAACCGATGGCGCGCGCGTCCGCCGTGAGCGGCTCGGCGCCCGGTCCGCTGATCACGAACATGCGTCTGGCGGAGGCGGCGGACGTCATTGCAGCATCACCTCGCCCAGCACGTAGTCGCGCAACATCAGCGCCGCATGCATCAGCGCGTCCGCCGATGCCTCGAGACTTTTGACCGTGCCGGTGTAGACGTAGAGTTCCTTCTCGCCATAGTCGCCCTCGACCAGCGCGCGCTTGGCGCTGCGCTGCGCCTCGTCGGTTTGCTGCTCGACGGCGATGATGCGGTGCACTGCCTCGAGGAAATCCTGCATGTCCTCGCGCTGCCCGCCGCGATGCAGGTAACGCGTGGTTTCGAGCGCTTTCAGAAATTCCTGCGCGCCCTGCACCGTCAGGACCGACAGGCTTTGCACCGGCTTGCAGATGTCGCCGCGCCACGCGTCGTGCCGCAGCAGCGTAAACTGGAACGCGGCGTCCTCGAGGTCGTCCGCGACATCATCGGCAGCCTCGACCAGATTGCGGAAGAAAGCGCCCGCTTCGCTCAACTTGACCGCCGCGCGCGCGCGGTTGACGCACGCATCGGCCTGGCGTTCCCAATCCTTGGCGCGGCGCGCGGCGTGCTCGAAATACTGCGGTGCGCCGGGTAATTGCGCCTTGAGCAGCGCGTCGTGTATGCCGCTGGCGATCTCGATGATCAATGCGGCGTGGT
>JAYWDM010000276.1:0-13953 GCA_043779885.1 Betaproteobacteria bacterium
TGTCGTGGTCATGATGGGTTGCGATATCGGGTTAGAATGCGGGTTAAAATGTCATTTTAGCGACACGCCCCCGTTTTGAACAATAAATCCCGCCTGTAACATGGAGTCATCGGCGCCAGTTCCAGCCGCACTGCCGCCGATTGTGCTCGCGTTCGCGGCGACCGACCCTAGCGGCGGCGCCGGCCTGCAAGCCGACGTACTGACGCTCGCCAGCATGGGCTGCCACCCGTTGTCGGTGGTCACCGCCATCACGATTCAGGACACCATGGGCGTCGAAGAAGTTATGCCGATCGACGCCGAATGGGTTGCCGACCAGGCGCGCTGCGTGCTTGAAGATATGCCGGTCGCGGTCTTCAAGATCGGCCTCCTGGGCAGTACTGAAAACATCTCGGCGATCGCCGAGGTGGTATCCGACTATCCCGAAATCCCCCTGGTCCTCGACCCGGTTCTGGCCTCCGGCCGCGGCGATGAACTGGTCACGGACGAGATGATTTCCGCGCTGCGCGAGTTGCTGATTCCGCAGACCACCATCCTTACGCCTAACAGCATCGAGGCCCGGCGTCTGGCGCAGGAAGACGGCGAGGACGATGTCGATCTCGCAGAGTGCGCGCGCCGCTTGCTCGCCATGGGTTGTGAATACGTGCTGATCACCGGCACGCACGAAAATACGGCGCAGGTCACCAACACACTCTATGGGCAGGAGGGTGTCGTGCGCGCCGACGATTGGGAGCGGCTCGCGGGCAGTTTCCACGGGTCGGGCTGCACGCTCGCGTCCGCGATCGCCGCCACGATCGCGAACGGGCTGAGCATCAGCGATGCGGTGAAAGACGCGCAGGAGTATACGTGGCAAACGCTGAAGGCCGCATTCCGGCCCGGCATGGGCCAGCACATCCCCGATCGCCTGTTCTGGGCGCGCGAGGATGAGTCCGCTGATGAACCTGATTAAGGGGTTGTACGCGGTAACGCCCGATCTCGCCGATACTGCCGTGCTTGTCGGCAAGGTTCAGGCGGTGCTGGCCGGCGGCGCGCAAATGCTGCAATACCGGAACAAGACCGCCGATGACGATACGCGCCACGCGCAGGCCGCGGCGCTGCTCGATGTGTGCCGGCGCCATGGCGCGATGCTGATCATCAACGACGACGTTGAGCTTGCGTTTGCCCTTGGCGCGGACGGCGTGCACGTGGGCGCGGATGATGCGGCGGTTGGCGCCGCGCGCGCCCGGCTTGGCAAGGACAGGATCGTCGGCGCTTCGTGCTACAACGACCTTGGCCGCGCGCAGTCGGCTGCCAGCCAGGGCGCCGACTATATCGCGTTCGGCAGCTTCTTCGCGTCGCGCGTCAAGCCCGCCGCGATGCGGGCGCAACTTTCGCTGTTGCCGGCTGCGCGCGGGCTTGGTCTGCCGGTGGTGGCGATTGGCGGTATTACGCTTGACAACGCAGGCGAACTTATCAATGCCGGCGCCGACGCAGTTGCGGTAATCTCCGCCCTGTTTGCGGTCCCCGACGCGCAGGCGGCCGCCCGCGAGTTCTGTCGGTTATTTCAGGAAAAAATGGCATGACATCGCGCAGTGAGGAGTTATTTTCCGCCGCCCAGCGGGTAATCCCCGGCGGGGTCAATTCGCCCGTTCGCGCGTTCCGCGCGGTCGGCGGCACGCCGCTTTTTTTCGCCTCGGGCAGCGGCGCGCGGATGCGGGATGCGGACGGCAGAGCGTACATTGATTATGTTGGTTCGTGGGGACCACTGATCCTCGGCCACGCACACCCGGCTGTGGTTGACGCCGTACAGCAGGCGGCCGCGCGGGGCCTGAGTTTCGGCGCGCCGACCGCCGCCGAGGTGGAGCTTGCCGAGTTGCTGTGCCGGCGCGTGCCCGGGCTGGAGCAGGTTCGCCTTGTGAGTTCGGGAACCGAAGCGACCATGAGTGCGATACGGCTCGCGCGCGGATACACCGGCCGCGCCAGCATCATCAAGTTCGAAGGCTGCTACCACGGCCATGCCGATGCACTGCTGGTGAAAGCGGGTTCCGGCGCGCTTACACTGGGCTATCCAACCTCGGCTGGCGTGCCGCCGGACGCCGTCGCGCACACGCGGGTTCTACCGTATAACGACGTGGCAGCGCTGGAGGCCGCGTTCGCGCGGGATGGGGACGCGATCGCTTGCGTGATCGTCGAGCCGGTCGCCGGCAACATGAACGTGGTGGTGCCTGACCGCGCGTTCCTCGACGCTTTGCGCGCGCTATGCACGCGCCACGGCGCGCTGTTGATTTTCGATGAAGTGATGACGGGATTTCGCGTCGGACCGCGCGGCGCGCAAGGCGTGTTCGGCATTACGGCCGATCTGGTTACGCTGGGCAAAGTAGTGGGCGGGGGCATGCCGCTTGGTGCGTTCGGCGGACGCCTCGATGTGATGGCCTGCCTCGCGCCGCTTGGCCCCGTGTACCAGGCGGGCACGCTCTCAGGTAATCCGGTCGCCGTCGCGGCCGGTCTTGCGACGCTCAGGCAAATCGAGGCGCCCGGGTTTTTCGATCAGCTTGCCGCAACTACAAATAAGCTGACTGACGGCCTTGCCGCCGCCGCACGCGCCAACGGCGTGCCGTTCTCAGCGCAGGCGATCGGCGGTATGTTCGGTCTGTATTTTCGCGCCACGCCGCCGCAAAGCTATGCTGAAGTCATGCAATGCGACGCACAGGCATTCAACCGGTTTTTTCACGCAATGCTCGCGCAGGGGATCTACTTTGCGCCGTCGGCATTCGAGGCCGGCTTTGTCTCGTCCGCCCACGGCGACGACGAAATCCAGCAAACGATAATCGCCGCGCGCAATTATTTCGCCGGCGCCGCATGACCTATCGCGTGCCCCTGTCGCGTATCAACGCAGACCGGCAATGTACTCCGACACGGCTTTGATTTCCTGATCCGACAATCTGGCAGCCACTGCGCGCATCATCCGGTTGGGATCATTAGCCCGCTCCCCCGCACGGAAACCCTGCAGTTGGGCGGCGATATATTCGGGAAACTGACCGGCCAGACGCGGGTACTGGGCCGGCATGCCAGCGCCATTGGGACCGTGGCAGGACGTGCACGCGGCGACGCTTTTGGCCATAATGCCCCCGCGATAAATTTGCTGCCCCAGTTTGACGAGCGCCGGATCCCTGGCGGCGCGGGTCTTGGGTTTCTGGGCCTCGAAATAGGCCCCCAGATTTTTCATATCCTGCGCAGACAGCGACGATGACATGCCCAACATGACCGGATTTTTGCGCTCGGTATTACCTTTGAAGTCCGCGAGCTGCTTGGCAATATACTCGGCATGTTGTCCGGCCAGCACGGGATTGGCCGGGGTCGTGCTGTTGCCATCCGCCGCGTGGCACGCAGCGCATACTTTAGTGACAATCTGCTGCGCCTGCGCCGGATCGGCCTGGGCTGCCTGCTCAGCAGCATGGCCAAGCGCGACATAGCCGGCGCAGATAACGCCTAACAGCGCCGTGATGAATCTCATGCGATCTCCTAGCAACGTTGCAACCTGGCGAAAACGTCGTATTCTATCGAAAACCCCCCGTAGAGGCTAGGCTGCCGCGATGTCGACACTGCGCAACATTGAATTTGTAACCACCGTCGCGGATATTCGCACGTTGCCGTCTGCGCATGGCGCTGAAATTGCCTTCGCGGGCCGTTCCAACGCGGGAAAATCAAGCGCAATTAATGCGCTGGCGCAGCGCAAGCGCATGGCCTTCGTCAGCAAAACGCCGGGCCGCACGCAGCATATCAATTTCTTCAGTGTGGGTCCCGACCGCTATCTCGTGGATCTGCCTGGCTACGGCTACGCCGCCGTCCCGGCCGCGGCGCGCGCGCACTGGCATGAGTTGGTCGGGGGATATCTGCAAACGCGCTCCTGCCTGCGGGGTGTAATTCTCATCATGGATGTGCGCCACCCACTCACCGAACTTGACCACCAGCTGATTAATTGGCTCAAGCCCACGGGCGTGCCCGTGCATGTACTGCTGAGCAAGGCTGACAAACTCGGTCGACAGCAGGCCGGCGCGACGTTGCGTGAGGTGCAGAGTGCGTTGGCGCGGGACTACGTCAACTGCAGCGCGCAACTCTTTTCGAGCACACACAAGTTGGGTATTGTGGAAGCCGCCAAACAAATTCAACGCTGGCTTGGGAGCGCGCAAAACAAAAAGCCCCCGGTTAAAGGGGAGTAAAACCGGGGGCAAAGCCTTAATATAAAGATTAAGGCGCCCGCTCAGGGAGGAGAAGCGGGAGACGAATAAATGCCGTCTGTATTTAAGACTATGGTCATGCTTACAAGTTCCCTGTCAGCCTAAAATAATATCCAATATATTTCAATTGCTTATCAACCAGTCATGAAAAAGTCATGAAAATTCTCGGGAACTACCCCCAGCGCCGAATGCGCCGCAACCGGCGCGATGATTTTTCGCGCCGCCTGATGCGCGAAAACCTTTTAACGACCGACGATCTGATTTACCCGGTGTTTGTAATTGACGGCAACCGGCGCACTGAACCGGTGACCTCGATGCCCGGAATCCAGCGCTACACCGTCGACAAGTTACTGCCTCACGCCGAGCAGTGCCTGATGCTCGGCATACCGGCGATCGCGATTTTTCCAGCCATCGAAAGCAGCCTTAAGAGTGCGGATGGACGTGAGGCGGCCAATCCGAAAGGTCTGGTGCCGCGCGCAGTAGCGGCACTGAAAAAACGACTGCCCGAACTGGGCGTAATCACCGACGTGGCGCTGGATCCTTACACCACCCATGGCCACGACGGCATTATCGATAGTTCGGGTTATGTGCTGAACGATAAAACCATTGCCCTGCTGCAACGCCAGGCGCTCGTAAATGCCGCGGCAGGTGTCGATATCGTCGCGCCATCCGACATGATGGATGGCCGGATTGGCGCCATCCGCAGCGCGCTCGACGCGAAAGGCTATATTCATACACGCATACTCGCTTACGCGGCGAAATATGCATCCGGATTTTACGGCCCGTTTCGCGACGCGGTAGGTTCGGCCAAACAGCTCGGTGTCGGCAACAAATACCACTATCAGATGGATCCCGCCAATAGCGATGAGGCCTTGTGGGAAGTCGGGCTCGACCTCGCCGAAGGCGCCGATATGGTGATGATCAAACCCGGCATGCCTTATCTCGATATCATTCGCCGCGTCAAAGACGAATTCAAGGCGCCGACCTGTGTCTACCAGGTCAGCGGCGAATATTCCATGCTGATGGCGGCCATCCAGAACGGCTGGCTTGAAGAACAAAGGTGCGTGCTGGAGGCTTTGACGGCATTCAAACGCGCCGGCGCGGACGCGATACTCACCTACTTCGCGGTTGCCGCGGCAACCTGGCTCAAGCAGCGGGGATAATCGCTAGCCGCCGGCAATCAACGCGTGAACCGCGTCGCGACGGGCACGCTCTATCGGCTTGCCAGCGACGCTGGTTTTAAGCTGTGAGCGCAGATCGCGCGGCGATAATAGTGTCAGGTGAACGTCGTAACCCTGCCGGTCAAAAGACAATACGGGTGCGGTAAACGGCATGTCGCCGGCATAAAGCCGTGTCTCGCCGCCGCGAAAACGAATAGCGCGGCCAAGCAGATAATGTTCGACGCTTTTGGCGCTGTCGCTGAACAATTGCAGCTGGATGTCCGCATATTTGCCGGCGCTGCCCGTGAGCACCGAGCCGACCAGGTACGGATTGAACGCGGCAAGCTCATCCATGATGTCCAGCGCCAACTGTCGTAACATGCGCAGTTGTGCGGCATGTTCCGGCCGGTATATCTCGCGATAAAGTTTCAGCGCGGCGTCGATCTCATCGTTATTGGGCATTTGCTCCGCATCGCTCACGCCAATCTGACGCGCTGCCTTGCGTTTGGCTTGGGCATGGTCTTCAACACCATCTTCCGCCATCAGCCGCGCGGCGAGTTGCGCGATGCTTGCACGCAGGTGATTGCGTCCGGGATCGCGCGACATGGCCTTGTCAGAAAAGCTGGCTTTTGACTTCTTCCGGCGGCTTCACGGCGCCCGGCAACGCGGCCGGGGTCTCAGATTCGCCGTCGCGCTCGGCAGGCAGGAATTCCTGATAAAAATATTCGACGATGCGGCCGTCTGCGTCGCGCAAGCCGGACTCCGCATTAATGCGCACCTGGACTACGCCCTCCGGGGCGACGCGCGGCTGTTCTTCGACGCCTTTCATGACCTTGCCCATGTATCCCATCCATATCGGCAGCGCCGCCTGTCCGCCGGTTTCATTGTGTCCCAGCGTGTGCGGGTTATCGAAGCCTATCCACGCGACCGCCACCAGTCCCGTGCCGAATCCGCAGAACCATGCGTCGACGAAGTCGTTCGTCGTTCCGGTTTTGCCCGCGAGATCGGTGCGCCCGAGCTGCATTGCGCGGGCCGCAGTTCCCATCCTGACGACATCTTGCAGTATGTTGGTAACGATAAACGCATTGCGTGCATCAATCACGCGCTCAGCGGTTTCCCCCGCCCGCTCGGGATGCGCCTGTCCGACGATATTGCCTTTGACGTCTTCGATGCGGGTGATGAAATACGGCGCCACGCGAAAGCCGCCGTTCGCGAACACTCCGTACGCGCCGACCATCTGCATCGGCGTCACGTTACCGGCGCCGAGCGCCATCGTCAAATAAGGCGGATGGTATTTCGCATCGAACCCGAAGCGCGTGATGTAATCCTGCGCGTACTGCGGGGTGATGGCCTGCAATATGCGCACCGACACCAGGTTTTTTGATTTGACCAGCGCCATACGCATCCGCATCGGGCCGTCGAATTTGCCGTCAAAGTTCCTCGGCGCCCATGGCTCGGAACCCGTCTGGCTCGCATCGAAGACCAACGGCGCGTCGTTAATGATCGTCGCCGCGGTAAAGCCCTTCTCCAGCGCGGCGGAATAGATGAAAGGCTTGAAGCTGGAGCCCGGCTGCCGCAGCGCCTGCGTGACGTGGTTGTATTTATTGCGGCCAAAATCGAAACTGCCGACCAGCGCGCGGATCGCGCCGTCTGCCGGATCCGCGGACACCAGCGCGGCCTCTACCTGGGGCAATTGGGTAATTTGCCAATGCTCCTTGTCGTCCTTCTGTATGCGTACTATCGCGCCGCGCCGCACGCGTTGGTTTGCGGGCGCCTTGTCACCCAGCATTTTCTGGGCAAATTTGAGCCCTTCGCCGCTGATTTCAAGCGTCTCACCCCCCTTGCGATATACCTTTATGACCCGCGCGCCGGCGTCGAGCACCAGCGCCGGATAAATGTCGTCGCTTTCGGCTTCATCCTGCAGCGCGTCTTCAAAGTCCTCGTCAGTCGGCTGCGGGCCAAGTTCAACGTAGCCCTCAACCCCTCGGTAGCCATGGCGATGGTCGTAGTCCAGGACCCCCCGTCGCACCGACGCGTAGGCGGCTGCCTGGTGCGCTGCCGAGAGCGTCGTATAGACCTTGAATCCGCCCGTGTAAATATCATTATGGAAACGCTCATACAGCGCCTGGCGTACCATTTCCGCAAAATGATCGGCCTTCACCGCGAATTCATTGACGGACTTTTTGATCGCCAGCGCCTGTTTGTCGGCCGTAGCCCACTGCTCGTCGGAGATGAAGTTAAGCTCCCGCATGCGCCTGAGAACATACTGCTGGCGCAGCTTGGCGCGTTTGGGATTTACGACCGGGTTAAAACTTGATGGCGCTTTGGGCAAGCCGGCAAGCATCGCCATTTCCGCGATACTCAACTGATCCAGCGCCTTGCCGAAATAGATTTGTGCGGCGCCCGCGAACCCGTACGCGCGCTGGCCGAGGTAAATCTGATTCACGTAGAGTTCCAGAATCTGATCTTTGGTCAGACTGTGCTCGATCTTGAATGCCAGCAGCATCTCGTTGAACTTGCGCGTAAGCGTTTTTTCCTTGGACAGAAAAAAATTTCGCGCAACCTGCATGGTGATGGTGCTCGCACCCTGCCGCGCACCGCCCGAGACAAAATTTGACAGGGCCGCGCGAATGACGCCGACGTAATCAACTCCGCCGTGCTGGTAGAAGCGCTCGTCCTCGGCCGCAAGGATTGCGTCGCGCATCGGCTTGGGCACCGCGCCGATCGTGACAACCGCACGCCTTTCCTCACCGAACTCCCCAATCAGCAACCCTTCGCGGCTATACACGCGTAGCGGAACTTTGGGCTGATAGTCGGTCAGAACTTCCAGCGACGGGAGCGTTGGATAGACAATTACTACAATAAAAACAAAGACTAACACGCCGGCAACGACGGCGGATAACATCAATGCCAGCGGGAATGTCCACCAACGGGAAAACATCAGCTAACCGAATGAAAATATCATTGTTGTAAAAAAACAACTGCTTAACATATACCGTCACTGCGTCAAGGGGTTGCTGACGAGGCAGACGCTAAATGCTTAAGCCCAATAGTGAATTCAGCCCATTATAATCTGTGGTATATCTAAAAGGAATGCGAAGGAAATACTTTACATGGTGGGGAGTTGTTGTTAGCATTTAATGTAAATTATTTAAACTAGTCCTAACCAGCCAATGCTTAAGGGAAAAGTGAACTTTAACCTCGATTTCCTCGAGCGCTTATTGAAGTCCAAAGCGCCTCCGTTGATCGGCTGCGATATCAGTTCGTCGTCGGTGAAGTTCGTTGAAATCGTCGATGCCGGCAAGAACGTGTATCGGGTGGAGCGGTATTCGATCGAGCCGCTGCCGCACGACGCCGTCGTCGACGGTAACATCAATAATCTGGACGCCGTCAGCGATTGCCTGAAGCGCGGCTGGAAGCGCATGGGTACCAACATCAAGAACCTTGCGCTGGCGCTGCCGTCCGCCGCCGTGATCACGAAGAAAATCATTGTGCCGGCCGGTCAGCAGGACAATGAACTCGAGATGCAGGTTGAGACGGAGGCGAACCAGTACATCCCGTTCGCCCTGGACGAGGTCAATCTTGACTTCCAGGTGATCGGGCCGGCGCCGAACAGCCCCGAAGACGTGGAAGTTCTGATCGCGGCCTCACGCAAGGAAAAAATCGAAGACCGGGTTGCCGCCGCTGAAGCCGCAGGGTTGAGAGCGACGGTGATGGATATTGAATCGTTCGCCATACAGACTGCGTTTGAGCTGATCGAACGCACGCTGCCGGATGCCGGGAAAGACCAGAACATAGCCATCGTCGACGTCGGTACCACGATGATGAACCTCAACGTGCTGCGCAACGGCCAGTCGATCTATATGCGCGAGCAGCCATTTGGCGGCAACACCCTGACGCAGGAAATACAGCGGGCGTTCGGGATGTCTGCGGAGGAAGCCGAGGCGGCAAAACGCGCCGGCGGCCTGCCGGACAATTATGAGACCGAGGTATTGGCGCCCTTCATGGACACGATGGGGCTGGAAGTCGCCCGCGCGCTGCAGTTCTTCTTCACTTCGACCCAATACAATAACGTGAACCACATATTGCTCGCCGGTGGCTGCGCGGCGATACAGGGTATCGATGAAGTCGTGACGCGGCGGACTTCGGTACCCGTCTTGGTCGCGAATCCGTTCGCAAATATGGCGTTGTCGTCCAAAATCAGGCCCAAGAACCTTGCCACCGATGCGCCATCGCTCATGGTCGCGTGCGGACTGGCGATGCGGAGGTTTGACGCATGATCCGGATCAACCTATTGCCGCACCGGGAAATCCGGCGCAAACAGCAGCAAAAAGAATTTTTTATCATGCTGGGCGTCGTCGCGGGTATCGGCGCCGCGATCTGGTTCGCGACGCATGGCTACCTTAGCGGTGTTCTCGAAGAACAGAACGGGCGCAACGCGTATCTTGAAACTGAAATCGTGGCGCTCGACAAGCAGATTGAAGAAATCAAGAAGGTGCAGGAGCAGACTGCCGCTCTCCTGCAACGCAAAACCATTGTTGAATCATTGCAGGCGAATCGGGCTGATACGGTTTATCTGCTCGATCAACTGGTGCGGCAACTGCCGGACGGCGTGTATTTGAAAAGCGTGCAGCAACGGGCCAGCAAGGTTGCCATCAACGGATTTGCCCAGTCGAACGCGCGGGTTTCGACTTTGATGCGGAATCTGGAATCGTCGCCCTATCTCGAAAAGCCCAGCCTGATCGAAATTCACGCCGTCACCGACAAGACTGCCCGCCTCAGTGAATTCAGCTTGAGCCTATCGCTCGTGCGCTCGAAACAGGATCCCGCCGGCAGACAACCCGCGGCTGCGGGGGGCGCCATTCCAACCGCAAAAGTCGTCGCGCCGGGCGCACCACCCGCCGCCCCGGCCAAGGACGCGAAGAAATGATGACCCTCGACGATCTGCGACGCCTGGATCCGAAGAGCATCGGCAGCTGGCCGGCGCTGCCCAAACTCGGCGTACTGTTGCTGGCGCTGATCGCGATTATCGCAGCCAGCTACTTCTTCGACTGGCAGAGTCAGCTTGAATCGATCGATTCCGCCGCGAAAAAAGAGCAGTCATTACGCGACACTTTTCTCGAAAAGAAAAAGCGTGCGATCGATCTCGACGCGTACCGCAAACAGCTTGCCGACATCGAGAGATCCTTCGGTACTTTGCTCAAACAGCTGCCGAGCAAATCGGAAATGGAGGCATTGCTGACCGATATAAACCAGGCGGGACTTGGCCGCGGGCTGCAGTTTGAATTATTCAAACCCGCCTCCAGCGAAGTCGTGTCGGAATTTTATGCGGAACTGCCGATAAACATCCGGGTCACCGGCAGCTACCATGACATGGGGGCCTTCGCGAGCGATATTTCGAAATTATCGCGCATCGTCCTGTTGAATGACGTGAATCTTGCCCTCAGCGCGAAAGAGGGCGGACTGACCATGGATGCGGTCGCGAAGACCTATCGGTACCTCGATGACGAGGAAATCTCGAAACAGAAAAGAGCGGCAAAGGATAAGGCGGCGAAAAAATGACGCGGCGGATTCTGGTTTCGGTACTGGTCTGCTTCGGACTTGCGTCTTGCGGCGGGGAACAGTATTCAGACCTGCGCAAGTTCGTGAAGGACTCCGAAAATCTGCCGCGCGGCAGAATTCCGCCATTGCCGGACGTCAAGCCGTACGAGCCTTTCACTTACGATGCCTACAATCTGGTGGATCCGTTCAAGCCGCGCAAGATCGAGCCGCCGAAAACCGCGACGGGCGGCGGTGTCCAGCCCGATCTGACGCGCCGCAAGGAACCGCTTGAGGCTTACCCGCTTGAAAATTTGCGCATGGTGGGCACGCTGCAGCAGAACAAGGCGACTTACGCGCTGGTGAAGAGCCCGGACAACAACCTGTTCCGGGTCAAGCCCGGCAACTACGTCGGACAAAACTTCGGTCTGGTCATGGAGATTTCGGAATCCACGGTCAAACTCAAGGAAATCGTGCAGGACAGCGGCGGCGACTGGACCGAGCGCATCAGCACGCTGACGCTGGCGGAAGACGCAGGCAAATAAATTGGCTCAGCCGGGGCTGCATTTGCAACATCATCGGCCCACCGAAACATCAGGAGGCAATATGAATCTATCGGACAAAATCATGAAAACGGTGCAGGGACTCATGCTGGCGCTTGCCGTCGGCTTGATCACCAGTTTCACCGCATGGGGTCAGGGCGCCGGTGCAGACGCCAACAGCCTTGAGGCGATCAGCGTTGCGGGACAGCAGGGCGGAAATACCGTCATCAAAATTACGCTCAAGCAGCCACTGGCCAATCCGCCCGCGGGGTTCACCATCAATAATCCTCCGCGGATCGCCTTTGACTTTCCGAACACGGAAAACGCGCTGGGCAAGAACTCGCAGGAGGTCGGCGACGGTGACCTGCGCAATCTGAACATCGTCCAGGCGGGTGGCCGCACACGGGTCATAATGAATCTGTCCCGGTCTCTGGGCTACGAAGCCAAAGTTGACGGCAAGGTCGTCCTGATCACCCTGCAGACGGCTACTGCCGGTGCCGCGGCCCCGGCAGTTACGTCGCACTTCGCCGAAGCCAAGCCGGATGGTACGCGGCATTCCTTGCGCGATATCAGCTTTCGCCGCGGCCCCAACGGTGAAGGCCGGATCGTTATTGACCTGTCAGACAGTGCCGTAGGCATCGATTTGCGCCAACAGGGCCGCAGCCTGATTATCGACTTCATGGACACGGCTCTGCCGAAAAACCTCGAGCGCCGTCTCGATGTGGTCGACTTCGCGACGCCGGTGCAGACGATAGACGCATTTGTTCAGGGCGGAGGAACCCGAATTGCAATCGAGCCCAAGGGCTTGTGGGAACACTCGGCGTACCAGACGGACAACCGCTTCATCGTCGAGATCAAGCCCATAGTCGAGGATCCGGCCAAGCTGATTCAGGGCTCGCGCGTTGGTTACAGCGGCGAGAAGCTGTCACTCAATTTCCAGAACGTCGAGGTGCGTGCGGTCCTGCAGGTTATTGCGGATTTCACCGGCTTTAATTTCATCACCAGCGACACGGTCGGCGGCAACCTGACGCTGCGACTGAAAGACGTGCCCTGGGACCAGGCCCTCGAGATCATTCTGCAAACGAAGGGCCTCGACATGCGCAAGAACGGCAACGTGGTGTGGATTGCGCCGCGCGATGAACTGGCAACCAAGGAAAAGCTTGCGCTTGAAGCACAATCGCAGATTTCCGACATCGAGCCGGTGCGTACCGAGTCGTTCCAGGTGAATTATCAGAAAGCCGACGCAATCCAGAAATTACTGGCCGACAAAGACCAGCGTATCCTGTCCAAACGCGGCAGCGCGGTAGTCGATCCGCGCACGAATACGCTGTTCGTGCAGGACACGCCATCGCGACTGGAGCAGGTGCGTGCCCTGGTGCGCAAGATCGATGTGGCCGTACGCCAGGTCATGATAGAGGCGCGAATTGTCGAGGCCAACGATAGCTTTGCCCGCAATTTGGGTGTACGGCTTGGCATCAACACCAATCCCATCAATACCGCCGGCCAGGCAAGTCAGAACCTGCTGAATGGCTCGAATCGGATTCAGGTCGGCAGTTCGATCAATCAAACGGGCGCCGCCACGACGCAAACCGCGTTTAGCACCACGATTCCGACCGTCGACCAGACGCTGGGCGTCAATCTGCCGACAAGCGGAATCGGCACCGCGAAGGCCGGAGTATTTGCGATCACCTTGTTTAACGAAGGATTGTCGCGCTTTCTTAACCTTGAGGTTTCTGCCCTGCAGGCCGACGGCAAAGGCAAAATCATCTCCAGTCCGCGCGTAATTACCGCCGATCAGGTTGAAGCTACCATCGAGCAGGGCACGGAGGTTCCGTATCAGCAGGCGACTTCAAGCGGCGCCACCAGCGTCGCGTTCAAGAAAGCGACCCTGTCGTTGAAGGTCAAGCCGCAGATTACGCCCGACGACAATATCATCATGGACCTGAATATTCACAAAGACCAACCGGTCTTTATCGGTGGCTCGACTACGCCATCCATCGATACCAAACAGGTCGCGACCCAGGTGCTGGTCCAGAACGGCGGCACCGTGGTCATCGGCGGCATCTATCAGCAGACTCAAAGTGATACGACCAACAAGGTGCCGGTATTAGGTGATCTGCCATATGTGGGATTTCTGTTTCGGGACAGTTCGAAAGTCGATAATCGCACTGAACTGCTGGTTTTCATCAGCCCGCGGATCGTGAAAAACACGGTTTCCCTGCGCTGACCAGCGGTTCTCGTGCTCCGGCAAACGGCGGGATATCCCGCCGTTTTTTTGCCGCTGCCGCAACGCGTCACTGACCGGAGCGGCGCGGGATTCACGCTACAATCCAGCCATGTCGAGTGCCCCGCCAGCGCCACAACCGTCCACTGCATTTGCCGGGAATATTTTCCTGGTCGGCCTGATGGGCGCCGGCAAAACATCGGTCGGCCGGCTGCTTGCCAGACACTTTGGCAAGACATTCTATGACTGTGATCAGGAAATCGAACGCCGCACCG
>JAYWDM010000277.1:0-5174 GCA_043779885.1 Betaproteobacteria bacterium
GCCGACGGGCCACCGAATTCCACGATCATCGTTTCGAGAATCGGCCGCAAAGCCGCTGTGGCCGTTGGTCTCAGGGTTTTCGGTCAGGCACTAATTACGCGTCAGTGGCGACCGGCGGCACCGGCCATCTCGGCATGGAGTTGCTCAAGCAGGCGGCGCATATCGATATGCTGCATGTCCCGTACAAGGGCACGGCCCCCGCATTGACCGAAATGATCGCGGGCCAGGTGCAATTGATGTTCACCAGCCTGCCGTCCGTTCAGCCGCACGTGGCGGCGGGCCGGTTGCGCCTGCTGGCGACCGGCGCGGCCAGACGCACGCGGGCGATCCCCGATACGCCAACGGTGTCGGAAACGATCCCCGGCTTTGAGCTGGTGACCTGGTACGGCGTTTTTTTGCCCATCCGCACGCCAGCCGCCATCGTATCGAAGCTGCACGCGGAACTGGTTAAAATCCTTGCATCGCGTGACATCGAACAGCAGTTTGCGCAGCACGGTGTCGAGCCCGTAAGTTCAACGCCGCAGGCGCTGGCGACGTACATGCGCATGGAAACCGCGCGCTGGGATAAAGTCATACGCGCCAGCGGAATCCGGCTCGACTGACGTCGGGCTTACAACGGAGAGAGTCAATGCGATCTGCAACGGCATTCGTTCTGGCGGTCCTTCTAATGTCGCTTGGTGACGCCGCACAGGCGCAGGCGTATCCAGGCAGGCCCATACGCTGGATCGTGACTTATCCGCCCGGCGGCCCGACCGATTTCGTGGCGCGCGCGATCGGCGCCAAACTGACGGCGGCGTGGGGCCAGCAGGTCGTGATCGACAATCGTGCGGGCGCTGGCGGCGTGATAGGCACCGAACTCGCGGCGAAAGCGGTGCCCGACGGGTATACGCTGCTGTTCGGGACCTCGGCCGGCCTGACGATCAATCCCGCACTGAGCAGTAAATTGACCTATGACCCGGTCAGGGATTTCGCGCCGGTGAGCCTGCTCGTGATCAACCCGCAGATCCTGGTCGTCCACAACAGCGTGCCGGTCAATTCAGTGAAAGAGTTGATCGCATACGCCAAAGCGCGGCCGGGACAGCTCAATTACGCGTCGGTGGGGCAAGGCTCGCCCAATCATCTTGGCATGGAATTGCTCAAAGCGCTGGCGGGCATCGATATGGTGCACGTGCCGTACAAAGGCACCGGCCCGGCGGTGACGGACCTGCTCGGCGGGCAGGTGCAATTGATGTTCAACAGCATGCCGGTCGTACTGTCGCTCGTGAAAAGCGGCAAGCTCAAAGGGCTTGCCGTCGGCAGCCTGCAGCGCTCGCCCGCCGCGCCCGAGGTGCCGACGGTCGCGGAGGCCGGCGTGCCGGGGTTTGAAAATGTCACGTGGTACGGGATGTTCGCGCCCGCCGGCACGCCCAAAGAGGTGATCATGAAACTCAATGCGCAGGTGATGCTAATACTCGCCGATCCGGAAATGGCGCAGCGCATGGCAAGCCAGGGTGCCGAACCCCGCGGCACCTCGCCCGAGGAACTCGCCCGCTACATGCGCGCCGAATCCGCGCGCTGGAGGAAGGTAATCAGCTCGGCCGGCATCAAGATCGACTGATGGAAGCCAAGCCGGCACCAGACCAGTCACCATTGCATAACGCTATGCCACTGCCCATCGAACGCGGTCTCGTCAAGACAAGTTTCGGCCATATTCACTATCGCGCCGCTGGCGACGGAATACCGATCCTGCTGCTGCATATCAATCAACAGTCTTCCGCGCTGTATCTGGAATTGATGCAGGTGCTGGGCGTGCAGCTGCGCGCAATCGCAATCGACTACCCGAGCCATGGCATGTCGGACCATCTCGACTGGCCGCCGGCGATTGCCGACTATGCGCGCTGCGTGATCGAAGTGATGGATGCTCTCGCCATCCCGGCCGCCGGCGTTTTGGGCGAGGCTGTCGGCGCCGTGGTCGCCCTCGAACTTGCATGCGCGTTTCCCGCGCGGATAACGAAAACCGTGCTGGTTAACTGCCCGTACTACGAGGATCGCGCGACTGCGGATCTGCGCCACGCGCCGCTCAAGGGCGGGCTGCGCCCTGCCGACGCATCGGGATTTCCGCTGCCGCGCACGCTGGAGTTCGTGCTCGAACACGACCCCGGACATGCGCCGATGCAGCCCACGCAATCGTGGATGGACCGCGTCAATGTTGCGCAAATGCAAGCGGGACGCGAACGCTGGCAGGCGCTCGATGCCCTCCATCAATACGATATCGCCGCGAACCTTGCGCGGATATCCTGCCCCGTATTGCTGCTGATCGGCGAGCATTTTTATTACGCGCGGCACCGTGACCAATTCGCTGCCCGCGTGCGGAACCTGCGCACCGAAATCGTGGCGGGCGCGCGATTCTGCATGACGTGGGAGCGGGCCACCGACATCGGGCCGCGCGTGATTGAGTTCCTGCGTGAAACCGGCTGAAATTCCGGCATTGGCATTCGCTGGTCTGTATTTGCTGCGTGTCGTGCCTGCGATTGTCGCGGGACTGGCCGGCGCGGCCGGACTTGCCGCAGATATGGGTTCCTATCCCGCGCGGCCGCTGCGCTTCATCGTGCCTTTTCCAGCGGGCGGCGGCACCGACATCGTGGCGCGCACGGTTGCGCAAAAACTGTCGGCGCAGTGGGGGCAGCAGGTGGTCGTCGACAATCGTGGCGGCGCCGGCGGCGTCATCGCCACTGAATTGGCGGCGCGTGCCGCACCCGACGGCTATACGATGCTACTCGGAACCTCGGGCGGCCTGGTAATCAATCCGCTGCTGAACGCCCAACTCGCTTACGATCCCCTCAGGGATCTTGCTCCGGTCAGTTTGCTGGTGGTCAATCCCCAGTTGCTGGTTGTCAACCCCGCGCTGCCGGTGAATTCGGTCCGCGAGTTGATCGCACTGGCAAAAGCAAGGCCCGGCCGGCTCAACTACGCTTCGTCCGGCGCGGGATCGCCCAACCATCTGTGCATGGAGTTATTCAACTTGATGACGGGCACCGCCATGGTCCACGTGCCGTACAAAGGCGCCGCGCCCGGCATCACCGACCTCCTCGGCAACCAGGTGCAGCTCATGTTCAACCCGATGCCGCCGTTGCTGCCGCATGTCCAAAGCGGGAAGTTGCGCGCGCTGGCCGTGGGCGGCAGCGGCCGTTCGCCGGCCGCGCCCGAGATTCCGACCGTTGCCGAGTCGGGCGTTCCCGGGTTCGAATACGTTTTATGGTACGGCGTGTTCGTCCCCGCCAAAACGCCGCGCGCTATCGTGGAGAAACTCAATCAGAGTCTGGTGGCGGTGCTCGCCGGTCGCGACACGGCGCAGCGCCTTATCAGTCAGGGCGCCGAGCCGCGCGCCGGCAGCCCGGTCGAGTTTGCGCGATTTATCGAAAACGATACGGCGCGCATCAAAAAGCTGATCGCGCAGGTCGGCATCAGGCTCGATTAGCCGCGCTCCCGCGCCGGCACGACG
The DNA here is from genome assembly GCA_043779885.1 of Betaproteobacteria bacterium. Taxonomy (GTDB): domain Bacteria; phylum Pseudomonadota; class Gammaproteobacteria; order Burkholderiales; family SG8-41; genus PALSA-1004. The sequence goes on from JAYWDM010000277.1 coordinate 3,482, forward strand.
GCAGAACCTGATGCAAAATGCTCTGCGCCAGACCTTGCTCGAGGGAGCATGAAGGAATCAACTCACGGAAGCCCTGGCGACGTTTGCCCCACCGCCGGGCCGTGCTGGAAATCCCGCCGCCTGCAGTGCGGCAATCACTTCAACCGCGTGCGCGTGATTGCGCGTCTGCAGCACAAATTCAACTTCAGCGGACTGCACCGGCAGGTTGGTGAACTTGCGCTGATGGTGCACTTCTTCAATGTTTGCATTTGCCGCGGCAATGCATGCCGTGACCTGGGCGAGTGCGCCCGGCAGGTCGCGCAATTCAACGTTGAGGCGCGTCAGGCGGCCCGACCGCACCATGCCGCGTTCGATGATTTCCGACAGCATCAGCGGGTCGATATTGCCGCCGCACAACACCAACCCCACCCGCTTGCCGGCGAAACGCTGCGGATACGCCAGCACCGCCGCGAGCCCCGCGGCGCCGGCGCCTTCGGCAACGGTTTTTTCGATTTCGAGCAACATGACGACGGCCTGTTCGAGGGCGCCTTCGCCTACCAGCAAAATGTCATCGACGAGTTCGCGAACGATCGGTAACGTGAGCGTGCCGGGCTCTTTCACCGCAATGCCATCGGCAATGGTACTGACGCCGAATTGAGCCCGCCCGCCCTTTACGGCGTGGTACATCGACGGATAGCGTTCCGACTGGACACCGACGATCCCGATGCCGGGTTTGATGGCTTTGGCGGCGGTCGCGATGCCCGCGATCAATCCGCCACCGCCGATCGGCACAATAATGATTTCCAGTTGCGGGCACGCCGCCAGCATCTCGAGCGCGAGAGTACCCTGACCGGCGATTACTTTTTCGTCGTCATAGGGGTGCGCCAGCGTCAATCCGCGTTGGACCGTGAGCGTATTTGCATGCAATCGCGCAGCGTCGAAATCATCGCCGTGCAATACCACTTCGGCGCCATGACTGCGCGTGCGTTCAACTTTCACGTTCGGGGTGAAGCGCGGCATCACGATCACGGCGGGAATGCCGAGCCGTTTCGCGTGATACGCCAGTCCCTGGGCATGATTGCCGGCGGAAGCGGCGATCACTCCGGCTGCGCGCTGTTGCGGTGTCAGTGAGAGCAGTTTATTGAGCGCGCCGCGCTCTTTGAATGCCGCGGTGAACTGCAGATTCTCGAACTTCAGATAGACTTCGGCGCCGGTAACGTCCGACAGCGTGCGTGAATGCAGGCACGGCGTGTCGACGATTGCCCCGCGCAGCGCGCTTGCCGCGACTTCGATTTCCCGCAGCGTGATTCCCGTCACTGGCGCGGCGCAAACTGCAGGCTGCGCATGAAGCTTTCGCCTTCCGCGCGCAGCGCCGCGCTGATTTCAGCCGGACGCCCGCGCTCCGAATAACCGACATCGACCACCAGATCCGGTATCGTCGGGTGCAGGCAGGTCACTCCGGTATGTTCGAGCAGCAGCGCCCTGCCGATCGAGTACGGCGCGGCACGATCCTGGGTTTTGGAGAGGTACCTGACGCACCACGCCGGGAACGCGGGGTCGACGTCCGAACTGAATTCGAGCAGCTTGTAACGATCCGAACCGAAATCCGCAGCGCGCATTTTATTGACGTACTGCTGAAACTGTTCGCGGGTCTCGAATTTTTCGCCGATCTGTCCGGACGCGGCGGTGGCCGCGAACGAGTGAGTGCGGGAAT
>JAYWDM010000278.1:0-13894 GCA_043779885.1 Betaproteobacteria bacterium
CCCACCGCGCGCAGGGTCAGCCCGGCACGCGTGCGGAACAAAAACAGCGCCATCGGCACGATCATCAGAAATGCAAGATAGGTCAGCGGCGGCTGCCTGAAGAGCAGCGTGCCAATCAGCGGCAGGTCGGACAGATACGGCACCGGACTCGCTTCCAGCGTCGCCACGCGTATCACCGGCGCCTGGCCGCCGCCCACCATCGCGCGCAGCATGAAGCTGGTCAGGCCGAGTGCCAGGATGTTGACCGCCAGGCCGCTTACCATGTGCTCGGTGTGGAACTTGACCGTCGCAATCGCCACCACCAGGGCGAGCAGCATGCCGCCCGCCGCGCTGGCCGCAAGGCCCATGCCTACGCTCGCCATAAAATGCGTGCCGATCACGCCGCAGAACGCGCCGACCAGCATCTGGCCCTCGAGGCCTACCGCAAACGTACCGGCGCGCTCGGACAGTATGCCACCCAGCGCAGCGAGCAGCAGCGGTGTGGCAATGCGCACGCTTGCGGCAAGGAAGTCGGCGAGAACCGCGGGATCCACGCTCAAACCTTTTCGCCGCCGGAGCGGCCGATCGCGCACAGCACGAATACCATGGTGAGCCCCTGGATCACCAGCACCAGCGAAGACGGCACGCCCACCTGACGCTGCATCGCGAGGGCGCCAGTTTCGAGGAAGCCGAAGAACAATGCCGACGGCAGCACATAAAGCGGGTTAAGCGCGCCCATCAGCGCGATCGCCACGGCATTGAAACCGAAGCCGGCGGAAAAGCCCTCGATCAGCCGGTAGTGCACGCCCAGGCATTCGATCGCGCCCGCAAGTCCCGCCAGCGCTCCGGCCGAAGCCATCAGCCCGAACACGGTCCTGCCCGGCGACACGCCGGCGTAACGCGCCGCAGGCAGGCTCGCGCCGACCAGGCGCCAGCGGAAACCCTGCGTCGTGCGCCAAAGCAGAAAATTTGCCGCGAGCGCCGCCAGCACCGCGAGCAGGATGCCGCTGTGCAGGTCGGTGCCGGACACGAGCTTGGGCAGCCAGGCCGCTTGCTCGAACATCGGCGACTGCGGAAACCCGGCGCCCTCCTCGCCGAGCTTGCCGTGCAGGGCTTCGGCCACCAGCAGCAGCGCGATGAAATTCATCAGCAGAGTAACCAGCACTTCATGCACGCCGCGTGTGATGCGGATCGCCGCCGACACCCCTGCCCAGGATGCGCCGCCCAATGCGCCTGCCGCGATGGCCAGCGGCAAGACCATCCAGGCCGGCCAGCCGCCCGCGGCGAGCGCGACCGCGGAGGCCGCCAGCCCGCCGATGGCGATCTGTCCTTCGGCGCCGATGTTGATGACGTTCCCGCGGAAGCACAGAGCGATGCCGGTCGCGCAAAGCAGGTAAGGCGTCGTCTTGTTCAGGCCGACGATGATGCGGTCCCACGAACCGAACGCACCGGCGACCAGGTGATAGTAAGCCGTGAACGGATTCTTGCCCGCGATCATGATCAGCATGGCCGTCAGCACGAAGGCGAGCGCGATCGATGCGAGCGCGCGCAGCAGCGGCCGCGCGCGACGGGCCGCGCCCAGCAGGCGGCCGGGCGCCGTGCCCGCAGGCGACTCCGCGGCGGCGGCGGCGCTCATGCCGCGTGCTGCATGTCGGCGGCGCTGCCGGCCATGGCGAGCCCGATGCGATCCAGGTCCGCAGCGTCGCGATCGACCAGTTCGACGATGCGGCCATCGTGGAGGACCCCGATGCGGTCACCGACGGCAAGTACCTCTTCCAGCTCGGAGGAGATGTAGAGTACGGCGCCGCCTGCGTCGCGCAACTTGAGGATGCTGTCAATCACGAAGCGCGTTGCGCCCGGATCGAGTCCCCAGGTCGGCTGGAATGCGATCAGGATTTCCGGGGCGCGCCCGAGTTCGCGCGCCAGCGCTACCTTTTGCTGATTGCCACCCGAGAGCGTGCGCGCCGGCGCCGCGGTGGACACGGCGCGCACGCCGAACTGTGCAATGCGTGCACGCGCGATCGTGCGCAGCGCAGCGCGGTCGATGCAGCCAAAAGATGAATACGGCCGGCGCTCGAAATCGCGCAACATCAGATTGTCCTCGATGCTCATCGCCTGCACGAGGCTCGTGCCGGCGCGGTCGGCCGGAATGTAGGCGATGCCGGCGGCGAGCCGCGCCTTGGCGCCGCCGCGCGTAATGTCGCGTCCGTCGAGGAGTATGCGGCCGGCGGAGCCTGCCGTCAGGCCGGCGAGCGTGTCGGCGAGTTCGCCCTGTCCGTTGCCGTCGATGCCGGCCAGCGCCAGCACTTCTCCCGCGTGCAGCGCAAAACTCACGCCCTTGAGCCGCTGCACGCCGCCGGCATCGCACGCGGCAAGGTTTTCCACCGTCAGCCGCACGCGGCCGCGCTCGCCGGGCGCGCGCACCGCCGCTGCGGCAATATCACGCCCGACCATCATGCGCGCCAGCGACTCGCGCGTCGCGCCCGCGGCCGGCAGCGCGCCTGCGACCTCGCCGTCGCGCAGCACGACAATGTGGTCGGCGACCTGCAGCACCTCGCCGAGCTTGTGGGTGATGAACACGACCGAGTGGCCTTCGGCGCGAAAGCGCTGCAGGAATTCGAGCAGGCGCGCGATTTCCGGCGGCGACAGGATGGAGGTCGGTTCGTCCAGGATGAGAAGGTCGGCGCCGCGCAGAATGGCCTTGAGAATTTCCACGCGCTGCTTTTCACCCAGGGCGAGTTGCTCGACTTTCGCGTCCGGGTCGATATCGAGGCCGTAGCGCGCGCCCGCTTCGCGAACCAGGCGCGCGGTGCCGGCGCGGTCGAGCCACGCGCCCGCCCGGCTCCAGCCAAGCAGCAGGTTTTCGCTGACCGTCATCGCCTCCACCAGCGTGAAATGCTGGTGGATCATCGCAATGCCGGCTTCGAGCGCTTTTTTCGGCGAGCCGGCGGCGAACTCGCGGCCCTTGTAGACGATGCCGCCCGCGTCCGGCGACACCATGCCGAACAGCACTTTCATCAGCGTGCTCTTGCCCGATCCGTTTTCCCCGAGCAGGCCGACGATGGCCCCGGCGGGAACGGTCAGGTCGATGCCGCGATTGGCGCGCACCTCGCCGTAGGCCTTCGAGATGCCGCGCATCTCGAGCATGGCTTGCATGGCGGCCCCGGCTGCGCGCCGTCGCGCCTAGACGCCGCCGCGCGCGTCTTCCTTGGCGACGGTGAGCTTGAGTTCGCCGCTGGCGAATTTTTTCTTGACCGCCTCGATTTCAGCGATGACTTCCTTCGGCACCGCCGCATTGAAAGTCTTGTCCTTCGCATACATCAGTTCGGCGCCCGAGCCCGATGGCGCGTTATAGCCGTAGGTAATCAGTTCGGCTTTAAGCTTGCCGGCTTTCACGTCAGTGGCCGCCGCAACATACATGTCGGACCACTTCTCGATGATAGCGGTGAGCACGTTCTGCGGCGCGGCGTCGACGTGGCCGAACGAGCGGCCGCTCGTATAGACGTTCTTGTCCTTGGCCGCCTGGATGATGCCGTTATGGCCGGCGTTCAATTTGCCGAACACGAAGTCGGCGCCGCCGGCGATCAGCGCGAGCGCCGCCTCCTTGGCCATGGCCGCGTCCTCCATATCCTTGATGTAAATGACCTTGACTTCAGCGCCCGGCTTGACGCTTTTCACGCCGAGGCGAAAGCCGCCGACTTGCTGCATTACGTTCGGCAGCCCCTCCAGTCCATTGACCGAGCCGATCTTGCTGGTCTTGGACATGCGCGCCGCCAGCACGCCCATCAGGTAACCCATCTGCGCATTGTCGTAGTCAACCGACGTAACGTTCTTGCCCGCACCGGCGGCGCCGGAGCCGATGACGAATGTGATCTTGTCGAACTCGGGGCCGACGCGCTGCGCGGCGGACAGGAAACGTCCGGAATGGCCGATGACCGGATTGAAGCCGCGCCGGGCGTAGTCCTTCATGGTTTCGATGTGGTCCGCCGGCGCCACGTTCTCCGAGTAGGCGGTCTCGGTGCCCATTGCTTTGAGCTTGACCAGGGCGCCATAGCCATTGGCGTTCCAGCTTTGGTCGTTGATCGATCCCGGCAGCAGCATGGCGACCTTGCCGTCGGCCCGTGCTTCGAGAGTAAAAGCCGACATTGTTGCGGCGAGTATGATTGCGGCGCCTGCAAGCAGGCGTCGCGGCGTAAGACCAGTACTTACGGCCTGAGCGGCCGCATTAGTCTGCATGGACATGAAACCTCCTTTAATAAATGCCGCGGGCGACATGCGGGCGGCAGACTCCAACACGTGAAAAGCAAATTCCAGGCCATCGGCTCGAATCACGCCCGCGCGCGGATATTTTGCGCGCGGCCGTAGCGGGGAACCGCACGTCAGCACGATGTGGAAATGGGTGCCCTGGACCAACGAACCTTATGCTGCCTTTCTGGCATTATGCACACATTCCGTGCGCAACCGGCCACTTGCGCACCGTCATGAAGCGGGCTCAATCCCGCGCCGCCGCAGCCGGGCCAGTCGCGCGCCTGCGCATTGGGGGGCGTGGAGCCTGAGCCCGGGCAGGTCGCCGTCAACATCGACGACCTGATGGCGCAATGCACCAACGATCGCTGGGTGTCAACGCTGCACCGCGTCGGCAATCAGCCGCCGCATATCGCTGGTATTCTTTCACCAGCCCGGCAATGACGCGCGGGTGGAATGCATACCAACCTGTCTTGCCCCGGGAGTCCCGCTAAAATAGCCACCCGTCACGCCGGGCGCGCAATTGCGGCTCAAGATCAATCGGCAATTCACGCCACAGAACAAGGCAGCCTGAAATCATGCAGACAGTAGACGTGGTACGCATCGCAACCAGCGGTCCCGGCGATGTGAACGGGCTCGCGGCGCTGATCGAGTCGGGCAGTCTGGATCCCGCCGCAATCGTCGCGATCATGGGCAAGACCGAGGGTAATGGTTGCGTCAACGATTACACGCGCGAGTACGCCACCGCCGCACTCGCCGGCCTGCTTGGCCGCCACCTGAATCTGCCGGTGGCGCAGGTGGAAAAGCGCGTGGCATTCGTGATGTCCGGCGGCACCGAAGGCGTGCTCGCGCCCCATATCACCGTATTCACCCGGCATGCGTCGTCCTGCGGCGCTCCTGTCGGACAGAAGCGGCTCGCGCTCGGCATTGCGTTCACCCGCGATTTCCTGCCCGAGGAAATCGGCCGCGGCGCGCAGATACACGAAACCGCGACGGCGGTGCAGGCGGCCATGGCCGACGCCGGCATCAGCGCAGCGGGCGACGTGCACTTCGTGCAGATCAAGTGCCCGCTGCTCACCTCGGCGAAAATCGCCGCGGCGCGTTTGCGCGGGCGGGAACCTGTCACTGCCGACACCTATGAGTCGATGGGGTATTCGCGCGGCGCCTCGGCGCTGGGCGTTGCGATCGCTACCGGTGAGGCGCAGTCCGCTGCGCTCGCCGATAGCGCGGTGCTGCATGACTGGTCGCTCGCGTCGTCGGTCGCCTCGACCTCCGCAGGCATCGAACTCGACCACAACGTCGTCATCGTCATGGGCATGAGCACGCTTTCTTCGAGTCCGTTTGCGATCGCGCACGATGTGATGGCCGACGCCATCGACGCGCGCGCAGTGCATCGCGCCCTCGCGGCGGTCGGTCTCGATGCCGATACGGCGGCCGGTCGCATCGTCAATGTTTTCGCCAAAGCCGAAGCGAGCCCCGACGGCCTGGTGCGCGAAGCACGCCATACCATGCTCAATGACTCGGACATCAATTCGACCCGGCATGCGCGCGCCGCCGTCGGCGCGGTGATCGCCTCGGTAGTCGGGCGAACGGATATCTACGTATCGGGAGGCGCCGAGCACCAGGGGCCGCCGGGCGGCGGTCCGGTGGCAGTGATCGCGCGCGGTCCGTAGCCTTGATGGCGCCGGGTCGCAGGCTGCGAGCGCCGCGCCGCCGGTATACAATTAATGCGTTAATCCCCAACAATCCGCGCCGCAAGTGACCGTGCAACAGTCGTTGGCGGTGCGCCGCAAAAAGAGGAGAAGGCTGCAATGAAAATCGGCGTGCACAAAGTAGCGATGGCGGCACCGAACGACGTTTCGGAACTGGCGAAGTTGATCGACGCGGGTCAAGTCAATCCGCAGGAAATCGTCGCTCTGATCGGCAAGACCGAAGGCAACGGCGGCGCCAATGATTTCACGCGCGGCTATGCAACCTTGTCGTATCAGATGTTGCTGGCCAAACACCTGGGCATGACGCCCGCGGAAGTCGGCACACGGGTGGCGTTTGTCTGGTCCGGCGGTACCGAGGGTGTGCTCTCGCCCCACGCGACGGTATTCACCCGCTCCGCCACAACCGGCGGCAGCGCGGGCAATCCGCGCCTGGCGATGACTGTCGAAGCGACGCGCGACATCCCCCCCGAGGAGGTCGGCACCATGATTCAGGTCCGCGAGGTGGCGGCCGCGGTGCGCCGCTGCCTCGCCGGCGCCGGCATCACCGATCCCCGCGAAGTGCACTATGTGCAGGTCAAGGGGCCGCTGCTTACTCCCGCCAGCATAGCCGACGCCGACCGGCGCGGCGCCAGGCTGGTGACGCGCGACCCGAACGGTTCCAAGGCGTATGCGCGCGGCGCAACCGCGCTTGGCGTCGCGCTTGGATTGGGCGAGGTGGACGAAGCGAGCCTCAACGATGAAGCGATTGCGCGCCGCTTCGATTTGTACTCGTCGGTGGCGTCGACCTCGGCAGGTGGCGAGCTGAAAAACTGCGAAGTGCTGCTGTTCGGCAATTCGCCGGCGGCGAGCGGCGAGTTCCGCATCGGCCATGGCGTATTGCGCGACGCCATCGACGCCGAGGGCGTGCGCGAAACCCTGCGCAACGCCGGCCTCGCTTTCAGCGGCAATCCCAGTGAAGACGAGGCGCGGCGCGTGGTCAGCGTGTTCGCCAAGGCGGAGGCGAGCCCGACCGGCGCGATACGCGGGCGGCGCAATACCATGCTGTCGGACGCCGATATCAATTATGAACGACATGCGCGCGCGGCAGTCGGCGCGGTTATCGCCTCGATTACGTTCGATCCGGCGATCTTTGTGTCCGGCGGCACCGAGCATCAGTGTGCGCCCGGCGCAGCACCCATCGCTGCCATCGTGCGCGCCTGACGGCCGCCGGGGCAGCGCGCAATGAGCGACCCGCTCTGGCGGCTGGCGGCGACGGAACTTGCCGCCGGATATCGCGCGCGGGCATTTTCTCCGGTTGACGCGCTGAACGCGATACTCGAACGTATAGCGGCGGTCAATCCGCGCCTCAATGCCATCGTCACGCTCGATGCAGAGGGCGCGCGGACTGCAGCAGCGGCGAGCGCGGCGCGCTGGAGTGCCGGCGCGGCGCTATCCGACCTCGATGGCGTCCCGCTCACGGTCAAAGACAATATTCCCGTTCGCGGCATGCGCGCGACCTGGGGCAGCCGCGTTTACGCGGACTTCGTGCCGCTCGCCGACGAATTGCCGATCGCACGACTCAGGGCAGCCGGCGCAGTAATCGTCGGCAAGACCAATTGTCCCGAATTCACTTTGCACGGCTATACGGACAATCCGTTGTTTGGCATTACCCGCAACCCCTGGAACGTCGCCCTCACCCCCGGCGGCTCGAGCGGCGGGGCGGTGGCCGCCGTGGCGGCCGGACTGGGCCCGGTGGCGATCGGCACCGACGGCGGGGGATCGATCCGCCGGCCCGCCTCCCACACGGGGCTGGTCGGACTCAAGCCATCCCGTGGGCGGGTGCCGCGTTGCGACGGCTTCCCGGCCATTCTGCTCGATTACGAGGCGGTCGGGCCGATGGCGCGCAGCGTCGCCGACATCGTGCTCTTGATGAACACCCTGAGCGCATTCGATGCGCGCGATCCGTGCGCCGCCGAATTTGCCGCCCGACCGTTCGCGCCTGAAAATCGCACGCCGTGCCGCATCGTTTTCGCGCCGACATTCGACGCCGCGCCGGTTGACGCGCAGATTGCCGCCAGCGTTGACGGTGCGGCACGCGCGTTCGAGCAATGCGGACACAAGGTGGACGTGGCAGCGGCGCCGTTCGATGTCGATGCGCTCAACCGGGCCTGGCCCGTAATAGGCCAGTCCGGCCTTGCCTGGCTGTTGCAGTCGCGCCCGGGCGCGCGCAACCTCGTCGGCACGGCGATCGGGGAAATGGCGGACAACGGCGCCGCCTTCACCGCAGCACAATACTTCGCCGCGCTCGATTCGATTGCCGGATTGCGCCGCCAGCTCAGCGTGTTTTTCTCGGCTCACGACGTTCTGCTCACGCCCAGCGCGGCGGCACTGCCCTGGCCGGCAGAGGTGTCGCATCCCGCGATCATCGACGGCAAGGCCGTCGGGCCGCGGGGACACGCGATTTTCACGGCAATCGCCAACGTCACCGGTTGTCCCGCCATCAGCGTGCCTTGCGCGCCGGCGGCGAACGGCCTGCCGATCGGCTTTCAGCTCATCGCCGCGCCCGGGCGCGACGGCCTGCTGTGCGCGCTCGCCGCGCAATACGAACGCGCGCATCCGTGGGCAGAGCGCTGGCCGGACCTGTAAGTAATTGGGGCGACGGTAGCGGTAGAATTCGTGCTTCACCGAAAGGAAACTTCATGCCCGCACTTCGCGTCCTGATCGCCGCCCTGCTGTGCACCTCAACCACCGGCGCGTTTGCCCAGACTTACCCGTCGCGCGCAGCGCGCATGGTGGTACCGTGGACGGCCGGGGGCACTGCGGACTTGATGGCGCGCATCGCCAGCCAGAAGTTTTCCGAAAGCTTCGGCCAGCAATTCGTGGTGGACAACCGTCCCGGCGCGGGCGGGCTTATCGGCACCGAGCAGGTTGCCAAAGCCGCACCCGACGGGCTCACGCTGTTGCTGGCGACCACTGCGCCCAATTCGGTCGCGCCCAGTCTCTATGCGAAACTGCCGTTCGACCCGGTCAAGGATTTCGCGTCGGTTTCGCTGATGGCCACCACGTGTTACGTGCTGTCGGTGCATCCCTCCATGCCGGTAGCCAATGCGCGGCAGCTCGTGGCGCTGGCAAAAGCGCGGCCCGGCCAACTGACTTTTTCATCGCCCGGGAGCGGCACGCCGAATCATCTGTCCGGCGAAATGCTGAAAATGCTCACCGGCATCGATATGCAGCACGTGCCCTACAAAGGCAGCGCGCAGGCGATCGCCGATGTGATCGGTGGACAAATCGCGCTCAGTTTCGAAAACATTGTGGTGGCGAGCCCTTACGTGAAATCCGGCCGGATCAAGGCACTGGCGGTCACCAGCGCCAAGCGTGCCGGCGCTTTGCCTTCGGTGCCCACCATGGCGGAATCCGGCGTACCGGGCTTCGAGGCCGTCGGCTGGTTCGGCGTGGTAGTGCCTGCCGCGACACCCAAAGACATCGTCGCAAAATTGAACGGCGAAATGGTGCGCCTGCTCGCCACACCCGAAATAAAAGAGCGCATATCCAGTCTGGGTGCGGAAGTGGTGAGCACGACGCCCGAGGGCATGGATCAATTCAATCGCGCGCAGATTGCGCTGTGGGCGAAGGTGGTCAAAGCCTCCGGGGCGCGCGCCGAATGATTTGACCGGTACCGGGTACTAACGGACGCACACGATTTGCGCGGCGCGAAAAATGTGTGCGTCCCGGTTTTTACATCGCCTTCAGCATAATTGCGGCCCGCTCCCGGTATTTGGCCTGGATTGCCTGCCGCTGATCCCGTCGATATTGGTCCTCGGTGATGGCCTTCATCATCTCGAAGGACTGCTGCCCAAGTTCAAGCGCGTCACGCGTCTTCATGAACTCTTGCCGTGATCGCCAAGTCTCATCGAGTCCGACTTCAAAGACCATCAACTCGGACGACGGAGGACCATTCCGCTGCACGGCGAGGAGATAAGGCCTTGCCTCTGCGGCGACTTTGAGCAGTGAATTGAGAGCCGCCCGCACTTCGCCAATCTCGCAATCGGTGCGAAGATACGCGTCGGCAGCCAAGCGCACATCAGGGCGCAGGTCCTTATAGATTCGATCGACTTGCGCCGTACCCGGCGATTGTGCGATTGCCGGGCACGCCGCCAGCAGCCAGGCAATTGTTGCCAATACCAAAGTGTACTTGTTCATGCTCGATCTCCTTTCGCCGCTCTGAAATTTAGTTCGGCGCCCATGCGGCCCCGTCCGCCCAGATGCGCTTTTGCACCGCGGGGCAGGCAGCGTCGTTGGTTGCCGTCGTGTTGCCACAGTTGCGCGTTGGCGTCGTACGCCCCGCAAGCGAGTTGACCACCGATCCGCTGTTCACCACGGCGCGAAACGTCTGCCCCTCCGTCAGAAAAGAGCGGGAATTGCTCGCGTTGTGCATGACGTTTGTCGTATCAAAAAACGTCGTAAGGGAATTGACGTGATCGAGCGAGAACGCATGGCCGACTTCATGGGAAAAGAGATGGTCAAGCGTATTCCATCCCATGGCCAGAACGTTTCCACCGCACCATACCCCATTGCTGGTGGCGGCCCCCGATCCGAAATCCACGGTATTCACCCAGTACGTGTTGACAGCGGCGTTGTCGAAACCAATGTCGGCTTTAATGCCGGCCACCTTGCTGCAATCGAAAGCGGTGTAATTTGCCGCCGTGGCGTTGCCGGTCGAGTCGACGATGTCGAAGGTGCTGAAACCCGTCCCCTGTCGTTCGTCGCGCCATATCTGCGATGTCCTGATGCAGGCATTGACAGCCTTCGTCTGGCCGTCGGCAAACGGACCCTGCACAACCCATACCTTGAACTTGACGCGGTATTTGGGCTCGAACGCAACCGTTATCGCGTCGGCGTTTGCGGTCCACGTGGCGGAGGCCAGGGTAGGCGCGTGTCCGACGGTATAGGCGATGACGTCGCCGGTTCCAGAGTCGAAATTTCCCACCGGTATTGAAGTACCGTCTGCCCCGGTCGCCCGGTCGTCATTGTGAACGCTGCCGGAGGCCGTGCCGTCCACGAGTATTCCGATTTCGGACCCGTCCCCGCCGTTTACCCGAATCGTATCGCATCCGCCAAGCAAGAGCGCCGCTGAAACCGCCATTACTACAATCAGTATCTTCATCATCGCACCTCCAGCAAGATTTATTGGCGCCGTCCGGCGCTTTAGCAACACCGCGGCATCGTCCTGGCGCCATCAAGCCAACCGCCCGGTATGCTTCGAGCATCAGCGCGGTAAAAATAAATCGGCCTCTAACACTGCGATACCACTATGAAGCAGAAAAAGAGGACTGCATATAGCCTGAAAGGCTTAAGTCGCGAGTAAGGGAAAGCGGAACCCTATCAATGGTCGCGCCGAGCGGAACGACGCGAAAATTGCTTCGCCGGTTCAACTACAGTTCAAAAGGCAGCGTATCGTGAACGATGCAGGGTGAAGGGTAAACGGCAAGACAACGCAGAATGCGCTGTAGGGCAAGGTCGTCAAGGCCTCCGGTGCGCGCGCTGAATTATTTTTTTCGCAAAACGGGACGGGCTATTTCTCAAGCAAGAACAATGTGTGCGTCCCTTTTGTTCAAGAGCGATAAGCAAGGGTCGAGCATGGTGGTCAGGGTCGGCATCGTGCCGGCGCAGGTTAAGCTGTTGGCGGTGTAGTCGGATTGACGTCGTTGCCGGGGACGGTGCTACCATAAGCGGTCGGCACAATTCAGTCTGGAGGATGTCATGGGCGCAATACTGAAAGAACTCGAAGAGCAAGCGTTACGGCTGCCGCCGAAAGAGCGCGGCGAACTGATCCACCGCCTGATTGTCAGCCTTGAAGGTAAATCGGAAGATTCACCGGAAGCCATCGCCCAGGCATGGGACGAAGAAATAGCGCGTCGTGTGGCGGACATGGACGCGGGTCGGACGCGTTGGACCCCCGCCGATGAAGTCATGGCCAAGCTCCACGCCAGGATAGCTGCCGCCAAAGCTGATGCGGATCAGTCTTAGCGACGAAGCGCAAGCCGACGCCAATTCTGCAATTGACTGGTATGTTGGCGAGGGCGCGTTTGTAGCCGCGGAGGATTTTGCCAACACACTCGATCAGGTGTTCGCTCTGTTGCGCGACTATCCCGCCATGGGTGGACGGACTGCGCACGATGCGCGAATGCTGGCGCTTCACAATTTCCCCTATTCGCTGGTCTACCGGCTTCAATACGACGGGATTCGCATCATCGCGATTGCCCACCACAGCCGCCGGCCGGGGTATTGGGCGGGGCGCCGGTAGGGCGGTTGTCAGCACATGCGCGTGAGTGTCACGCCAGCAGGCATGTTCGCTTCATTCACCGCGACTTCTTGATCCTCGAACGAGCGCGTCACCAACATCGTCGCCGACCAACCGCATTACGGCGGCAACGTCGAGTTCGTTCCGGCAGCGCGGTCAGGGATCTGCGGCGTCGCTAAGTGCCTGGAGTGTTTCAGTCAGTCCCGAAAACGGAGTTTTTCAACAGAATAGGCCGACTCCGGAATCTCGCGCGTCCCTTGCAATTCCCCCGGAAGCGGACATTGCCTGTCAGATCGCGTCACGACTACTACAAGCTATCGCCACCCGGATAACTGCCTTTGTCGAACACCCGACCTACGGATCAAGAGTCACAGACGTAAAGCAAGGTTGTTGTTAAATCAATCGCTTGCAATGCTTGCCGATTTACAAACCAATGTCACTCACGGCACAACCAATTTTAATCAGTGCAACCGCGTCACAACTGCGTCACAGTGTTACGTATCCAGATATTCGCGCAGACTGACGATGCGCACTCCCTGATATTCACGCAGCGCTAACAGGGCCCGGTCGCCAGTGACGATGACGCCGGCGTGGCCGGCGACGGCGCATTCCAGGATGCGATTGTCCGGGTCGTCTTTCACGACGTGCAGCCGCTGCCGCGGCCTGACCGACAGACTCAGGTCCGTCAGGAACACGGCGACATGCGAAAGCGCTTCGGCATCGCGCGCGAACTTGCGCCCGAGGATGCCGAGCAGTTCGTCGAGGATGGGCTTAGAGATGACCAACTGGTCCTTCTCTTCGACGATGCGCTGCAGCGCCGCCTCGCCACGGCCACCCGGAAACACCAGCGCTGAAACCAGCACGTTGGTGTCGAAAACGACCTTCACCGGGCGAGGTAGCGCGCGAGGTCCTGCTCGGTAAGGATGCCCTTGTCGCGCGCCTTGCGGCTCCAGTAACCCTGCATGCCGCGCAGCTCCTGCAACCGCTTTTCGATGCGGGCCTGGCGCAATGCGTCCTGAATTACGGCGGAGAGCGTCTTGCCTTCAGCGCGGGCAAGCGCCTCCACGTCGCGCGCAAGATCAGCGGGCAGCGAGATGGTTTTCTTGACGGCGGTAGTCATGGCGATCCTTCCGGTCGTGGTATGAATAAATCATACCGCAGTCTGGGCGACTGTCAAGCCGTCAATTCGCGGAGAGGCGTTGCGCGGCTTTGAACTGGTCGCGGCAACGGTCCACGCTCCTCTGGCCAGGGTGAATTGCGGCAGAATTGATGTTCCTGACCACAATCCGCCTATACCCTGCTCCCTTGTGTTGATGGTTGCAAGCGTTACGCCAAGGCTCGGAGTGAAAATAACAATCCCCCGGCAAAGCCGGGGGTATTCAAGATTGCGGCCCCCTCAAAGGGGGCTGATCGCAATCCAACGTCAAAAGCTCACTCGGAACAGGCATGGGCGATTGTGAAAAGAGACTGTCAAGGACAGGTCCAAATCCTGTGAGTCTAAATGCCATTGGGAATATTCCCGGAAATGTCAAACTTCTATTGCCACCCCGGCAGAGCCGGGGGATCTCCTAATGATAAAAAGGTAGAGTAGAGGACAGGCTCACGCCTGCCCTCCCTCATCAAACCGTGCATGCGGTTTTCCCGCACACGGCTTTCCGATGTTCTTCACGCCGTGGCA
>JAYWDM010000279.1:0-13879 GCA_043779885.1 Betaproteobacteria bacterium
GCCCCGCTATCGCGGGGCTCGCGCTTTTCTGAAGAGCGGCCGGCATGGGCCAGACGACTGCCTGGGCACAACGTCCGCTCTGCACTTTTGGCATTAACCATTGCAATGTTCGAGACCAGTTGATGAGCCCGGTAATGCGCGCAGCCCGGTGGCATGCTGCGCGTAAGAGTGCGGGCGCGCCGCAAGGCGCGTTCCACGCCTGCCTGATTGCCCTGCTGCTGGTGACCGCAAGCAGCAATATCTGCGCGCAAGGCGACGCTAAACGCGGGCAATACCTCGCAAAAGTCGGTGGCTGCGTCGGTTGTCATACCGAGGACAGGAAAGACGCCGCGTCTTTCGCCGGTGGCCGCGCACTCAAAACGCCGTTCGGAACGTTTTATGGACCGAATATCACACCGCATCCGGACGCCGGAATCGGGCGCTGGGCCGAGGCTGATTTCATCCGTGCCATGCGCTACGGCGACCGGCCTGACGGCGCCAATTACTTCCCGGCATTCCCGTACCCGTCGTTCACGCGGATTTCCGACGGCGACTTGCGCGACCTCTGGGCCTATCTGCAAACGCTTCCGCCAAGCAGCCGGTCCAATCAGGCCCACGACCTGCGTATTCCCTTTGGCTGGCGCCTGCTCGTCACCGGCTGGAAGTGGCTATTCTTCACGCCCGGCCCGGTTCCCAGCGACGCGCGGCGCACCGCGACTGTCAGCCGCGGCGCATATCTGGTCGAGGCCCTCGGCCACTGCGGCGAATGCCACACGCCGCGCAATATCCTGGGCGGCCCTAAGCAGGATCGGTTCCTCGCCGGCGGCAAGGGCCCCGATGGCAAGGCCGTACCGAATTTGACGCCAACCCGGCTCAAGAAATTAAGTGACACAGAAGTGAAGGATTTCCTGCTGACGGGCCTCACGGCGGATGGCGATGTCGCCGCTGAATCCATGGGCGAGGTCGTCCGCAACACGACCAGTCAGCTGACGACAGAGGACCTGGCCGCACTGATCGCGTACCTGCGCTCGCTGCCGCCGCTACCCGAAGAACCGCGCTGACTTGCGGTAATTACCTTACTTCAGCGTCAGCACCACCGGCTGGTGATCCGATGCGGCGGTTTCCTGGTCTATGCGCACCGCCGCAATGCGCGGACACAGGTCTTCGGTGACATAAACGAAATCGCAGCAGAACGCATCGTGCCACTGCTCGCGATCGAAAAGTCCGAGGGACGGGGGATGCGGCACTCCTGGATTGAGCGCCTGCCATGCGTCGCGAAATGGCGGCACGCCGCTTGCGCATGGCGCAGTCAGGCGGTCATGCAGCGGATCCTCAACACGAAAATTGAAATCCGCTGTGAGTATTGCAGAAACCGCGCGGCGCATGCTGCGAAACGGTCCGCTGGATATATCCACCTTCCGCTCGCGGGACGCACGCAACGCGCTCTCCGCGTGCAATTCGCGGATGCGCTCGACCTGGGCTGAGCGCTGAACCGCCGAATAGTATTCAAGATGAGTAGTCATGACGCGCAACGCGCCGAACGGCGATTCAACCACCGCCTCGACCAATACGCGTTGCATGCTGGTCACGGCGGAATCGACCGGCCACGGCAACAAATGCCGGAACACCTGCACCACCGGCAGCCGCGACAGGATCATGTTGCCGAACAACCGCCGCGATCCATCGCCCGCCAATACGTCGGTGGCAACGCCGAACACCGGCGTATAGCCCGGCAGCAGTTGCGCGAGCAGCGCCGGCTGGTCCTCGCCACGGCTGCCCGGCAGTCCGGGGTAGTTGCTTGCGACTTCCTGCAGGCACAGCACGTCGAAATCGGCAAGCCCGCGCGCGGTGTCGATGATGCGCCGCAGGTCGACGACACCGTCGCAACCGCGGCCCCACTGAATGTTCCAGGTAATCAGGTTGAATTGGCTCATCGCTTTGCGCTTTCAGGGCGGCGGAGGTAGCATGGATCATAGTTTACTCATTTACCCCTTCGTGCACCTGCAACCCGCGATGTTCAGACGTCCATCCACATGGCTGCAATGCGGCGCCCTTGCACTGCTGATTATTATCAGCGCGCCGGTTGCCGCGCAAAAGCTGCCGCTCGACCTGATCCGGCTGCCTCCCGGGTTCGCAATCAATGTGTTCGCGGACAATGTGCCGAACGCGCGCGCGATGGCGCTTGGCGACAAGGGCACTCTCTTCGTCGGCAGCATGCGCGCGGGCAAGGTTTACGCTTTGCGCATCAGCGACAACCAGGCGATCGAGACGCTTATTGTCGCCTCCGGGCTCAATCTGCCGGTAGGCGTCGCGTTCCGCGACGGCGCCCTCTACGTGTCCGCGGTGGACCGGATTCTCCGTTACGACAACATCGAAGCCAATCTGTCCAAACCACCGCACCCGGTAATCGTCAGCGACCGGTTCCCGTCGGAAACGCACCACGGCTGGAAATTCATTGCTTTCGGCCCTGACGGGTTGCTCTACGTGCCGGTCGGCGCGCCGTGCAATATCTGCGATCCTGACAGCAGTCGGTACGCCAATATCATGCGCATTCGCGTGGATAAAGGCGCCAATGGGGCGGTGCCGGAAGTGTTTGCGCGCGGCGTGCGCAATGCGGTGGGCTTCGACTGGCATCCGGAAACCAGGGAAATGTGGTTTACCGACAACGGCCGCGATTCGCTCGGCGACGACAAACCCGACTGCGAATTGAACCACGCGCCGCGCCGCGATATGCACTTCGGCTATCCGTATTGTCACGCCGGCGACATAGCCGATCCCGAGTTCGGCCACCTGCGCGCGTGCACGGAATTTTCGCCGCCCGCGGTCAAACTCGGGCCGCACGTGGCGCCTCTCGGCATGCGCTTCTACACGGGCGGCATGTTCCCGGCTGAATACCGAAACAACATATTCATCGCTGAACATGGATCGTGGAACCGCAGCCGCAAGACCGGCTATCGCATCAAGCGCGTGGTGCTGTCGGGCAACCAACCGGTGAAGCACGAGGTGTTCGCCGAGGGCTGGCTGCAGGGACAGGCGGCGTGGGGGCGGCCGGTCGACGTGCTCGTGATGCCGGACGGCGCGTTACTGGTGTCCGACGACCAAACGGGCGCGATCTACCGCATCAGCTACAAACGGCGTTAGTGGTCGGCGCTGATGTCGACCAGCGCGGGGCGTGCTGTCGCAGCGAGAGATTTCAGCGTCACGTAGTCGGGCTTGCCGCTGCCCAGCAACGGCAACTCCGCCACTTGCGCGATGCGGCGCGCGACCGCGAGTTCCTGGCCGCCGAGCAGCCGGGCCGAACGCTGCAGCGTGCCGCGCGACAAATGCGGATCCGTCGTGAATAGCAGCGTGCTTTCGCCGCTGCCGGCGAGCATTTCCACCACCGCAGCATGCCGGAATTTCGGGGACGCATGCTGCGCGATGCGCTCGACCGTATCGAGCGCAACCATCTCGCCCGCAATCTTGGCGAATCGTTTAACGCGGCCCAGAACGCTGAAAAAACCATCGTCGTCAACGCTGACAACGTCACCCGTATCGTACCAGCCGACACCGGCTTCCGAGTGCGGCGGTTGCAGCACGCCCGGTTGCTCATAGTTATAGTAGCCGAGCATCAGATTGGGTCCGCGCACGTGCAGGCGGCCGCCATGCTCGATGCCCGCGACCGGGATCAGCCGGTGTTCGATTCCCGGCAACAGGCGCCCGACCGTCTGCACCTTGTAAGCCAGTGGCGTGTTCAGCGTCAGCACCGGCGCGCATTCGGTCGCGCCATAGCCTTCCATGATGCGCAAGCCGAATTTCTCGAGCCACAGTTCGGCGACTTCGGGGTTCAGCTTCTCGGCGCCGGACACGACGTAGCGCACGCGGTAGAAATCATAGGGATGCGCCTCGCGCGCATAGCGCGCAAGAAAGGTGCTGGTGCCAAAGAGGTATGTACAGTCACGCAGGTAGGCGATTTCCGGAATGACGCGATAGCGGAGCGGCGTCGTATAGATGTAAATATCCACGCCGTGCATCAGCGGCAGCAGCGTGCACGCGGTGAGCCCGTAAGAGTGAAATATCGGCAGCGCATTGAGAAATTTGTCGGTCGGCGCGAAATCGATCACTGCGCGCATCTGCGCGACATTGGCGAGCAGCGCGTCGTGGCTGAGCGCCACGCCTTTGGGCCGGGATTCCGAACCCGAGGTGAACAAAACCACCGCCGTCGCCGCCGGGTCGCCCGTCCTGGCGAGGCGGCGCGGAAATCTCAGCGCCCACGCCATCAGCCACAGCTTGTCGAGCACGCCGAACTGCTGGCGCAGGTCTTCGATGAAAATAATGCGCTGATTACACAGCGCGTCGAGCGCCGGATAAAGGCGCGTCACCTCGACGAACTTGCGCGACGTAATAACCGTCCGAATACCCGCGCCCACGCATGCACCGTGCAACGCCTCCGCGCCCGCCGTGTAATTGAGCATGGCCGGAACCCGGCCAGCAGCGCTCAGTCCCAGCAGCAGGCACACCGTGGTGCTCATGTTCGGCATCATCACGCCGACGATCTCACCTTCCGCCGTAACGCGTGCGCTGATCCTTGCCAGTGCCAGCGTTGCCCGCAAGAGTTCACCGTAGGTTTCCTGCTTGCCACGCACGTCTTCGATGATCCGGCGGCTGCGTCCGAACAATGCGATCGCCGCCAGGAAAGCTTCATACAGCGTTTGTCGCTGGCGCGCATCCACCACCGCGCATTGCATGATCGAACTCAATGCGTCGGCCGCCATCCGGCGCTTGGCACGCGTTCGTATTTCGGTGAATTCGGGCAGGTGGGTCGCGGCGTGAATACGAATGGTCACTTGCGGCAAACGCCGGCGCGGAAAATCCCCCGCGACGCGGCCGTAACGGGAGTAGAGCAGTCCGTCTATCGTTACCGGCACGATCGTAATACCGGCGCGCACCGCGATAGTGGCCACCGAGTGATATAACTTCATGGCCGCTGCGGTGGTGGTCACGCGCCCTTGCGGGAATACCACCAGCAGTTCTCCCGCAGCCAGCATGCGCACGAGGCGCTTTACCGTCGCGGGCTCCGACAAGTCGAGCACGAGGTGCCGAAAAAAGCGCGCCAGCCAGCGATTGGGCGCAAACGCGAAGTCCTCCTGCGACACGATGACCCACGCCCGGCGCGGCAGAAAAAAACCGAGCAGCGCCGCGTCTAAAACCGATTCGTGATTGGCGACTACGAGCGCTTTGCCGGAGGCGAGTATCGACGGATTGCCGAGCATCCGGACCCGCAGTGCCATGCGCAAGATAAATTTAAGTATGGGCCGCATCGTCGAAACCTTAATTCAATTCGATACTCTCAACTGAACTATCAATTGTCAATCTACACCGTAGTGTAGCCTCTGCTGGCGGCGTCGCGGATGATCCGCCACGGGTTGCGGTGGCGGTACAGCCGAAAAAATATTTTTCGGACGGGATCAGCGCACCGCACTGCTAGCCCTTGTTTTTAAACGACAAAAACAAATCTATCAAAATGTTAGATTTGCTTTCTCAAATCAATTTTAGTTTTAATCGACGTGTGGCCATGGTCGGCCGCCTTTTTTATTTCAATCGCACGCTCTGAGGAGAGACCCCATGAAGGCTTTTGACATTCCGCAGGAGGTTCTGCGTACTCCGGAATCGGATTTTCTAAGCAGCCCCGACGTCCCCCCTGTCGAGATATCGACTTCCGGCATTGAAATCACGTTCTCCGATCAACTGCGCGCATACTACCAACCAGAGCATCGTGCCATGTGGTCGCGCTGGAATCCAGGTCCGCGGCCGTGCTTCAACACCGACCTGCTCGCCGATATCCACGCGTATCACGAACTCCTTGCGCACAGCCGCGGGCACATCACTCACAAGGGCGAAAAACATCCGATCGAATACGTCGTGCTGGCTTCGGACAAACCCGGTGTATTCAACCTTGGCGGCGATCTCGATCTGTTCAAATCGCTGATCAGCGATCGAAATCGCGCCGAACTGCTGCGTTACGGCCGTGCCTGCATCGATGTGCTTTATTCAAACTACACCGCGTTTGACCTGCCGGTGACGACGATTTCCCTGGTACAGGGGGACGCGCTGGGGGGCGGTTTCGAAGCGGCCTTGTCGGGCGACCTTATCGTCGCCGAGAAAAGCGCGCGCTTCGGCTTCCCCGAAATCCTTTTCAACCTGTTTCCGGGCATGGGCGCCTATTCATTCCTCGACCGCCGGGTAGGCCAGCGCGGCACCGAGGAGATTATTTCGAGCGGACAACTCTATAGCGCAGAGCAAATGCTGGAGAAAGGCGTCATCGACATCGTGGTCGAGGACGGTCAGGGCGAAGCAGGCGTTGCGGCGCTTATTAACCGCCGCAAGCGCAGCCAAAGCGGGTTTGCCGCGCTCGCGCAGGCACGCCGTCGCGTGCATCGCATCGATTTCCCGGAATTGCTTGATATCGTCGGCATCTGGGTTGACAGTGCGTTGCGGCTCAATCCGCGCGACCTGAAGCTGATGCAGCGACTCGTCTCCCGGCAGAACGGCCTTGGGGAGTCCGTACAGTTACACTAAGCGCCCTGGCATAGCACGGGCCGGCCGCCACTGGGCAATCCCGTTGGCCGTCGCCTACTTTCATGGTGGCAGCGCGCACGCAAAGGTATTAATATGAACGAGAATCACGTGATAACCGATCGGTCAGCGAGGTCTGTTGTGCCCGACGAAGGCCTGTATTACTCAATTCAGGAAGTTTCCGGGAAACTCGGCATTCCCATCCAGAAACTGCGCCGCTGGGACACCGACGGCGTGCTGAAGGCACAACGCTCGACCGGCGCCCACCGGCGCTACCTGAGGGAATTGATCGACCGCCTTGCCGCGCAAGCCATCAGCCCCGACTCGTCCACCAAGGAACTGGCGACGATCAAGAAATCGCTGGCCGAGAAGAGCCGCATCATCCAGCTCCTGCTCGAGAGCGAGCACCGCTACCGCGATCTGGTCGAAACTTCGCACGATCTGGTATGGACCACCGATCCGCAGGGCCGCTTCACTTACCTAAATAATGCGGCGCAGGACATATTCGGCCTGCCGCCGCGCGACCTCTCCGGGCGCTGCTTCTTCGACTTCGAAGCCGGCAACGCGCATATCGCGAACCGGCGCTTTCTCGCCGTTCTCAAACGCGTAGGCGAAGTCAAGAATTACGTTACGCACGTCGTGACGGCGCGTGGCGAGGACCGCTGGATTGGTATCAACGCGCGGGCGCTGCTGGACGACAACCATGACATCAAGGGGATACGCGGCACCGCGCACGACATTACCGAGCAGCATTTGACGACGCAGCGCATCGAGCATCTCGCCATGCACGACTCCCTTACCGATCTGCCCAATCGTGTCTCCCTGCATAAGGCCATCGAGGCAGTGATCGGCTGCGGCACGCCCGGGGCGATCCTGTTTCTCGATATCGATCACTTCAAATACGTGAACGACAACTTCGGCCATCGCACCGGTGACCAGATGATCAAGGGGGTGGGCAGCGCGCTGCGCGGGATGATGCGTGATTTCAGCGGCAGTCTGTTCCGCCTCGGCGGCGACGAGTTCGCGATTCACCTGCACGGCGCGCTGCGCCAGGATGCGATCCAGGTCGCCGAATGCGCGCTCGCAACGGTTCAGCACTACCGGTTCCAAACCGGCAGTGACAAGGGCATATCGCATCTTTCCGTGTCGGTCGGCATTGCGCTCTACCCGTTTCATGGCACCAACAACAGCGCGCTGCT
Source organism: Betaproteobacteria bacterium (assembly GCA_043779885.1). Lineage (GTDB taxonomy): Bacteria > Pseudomonadota > Gammaproteobacteria > Burkholderiales > SG8-41 > PALSA-1004. The sequence goes on from JAYWDM010000279.1 coordinate 7,734, forward strand.
GTCGAACGTCGATATCGCCATGTATCAGGCCAAAGCACTCGGCCGCAACCGTTACGTGCTGTTCGATCAGGGCGTCGAGGGCATTCGCGTCACGCACCGGCGCGTACATTGGGCGAAGAAGCTGCGCAACGCGATTGACGATGACCGCCTCGTGCTTTTTTCGCAGCCGGTGGTGCGGCTCTCGGATATGAAGCCGGTACACCACGAAATTCTGTTGCGCATCCGCGACGACGACGGCAAGCTCATCATGCCCGGCAGCTTTATCGATATTGCGGAATCGCTCGGCCTGATGCAGGAACTCGATATGCGCGTCGTCGAAAAGCTTCTCCTGCACATGCACCAGAACAACCTGATGGGAAAGAAGCGGCGCTATTTCGTGAATCTGTCACGCGCGAGCATATCCGACAATAACTGGGTCAAGCGCTTTATCAACATGCTGGCGATCTCCAAGGCAAATCCCGGCCAGCTCGTGTTCGAGATCACGGAAACCACCGCCATGTCCGCCATCGACGTCACGTTGAGTTTCATCAGGAAACTGAAAGATACGGGATGCCGCTTCGCGCTGGACGATTTCGGCGCCGGGTTCAGCTCGTTCTACTACGTCAAACGCTTCGCGGTCGATTACCTGAAAATAGACGGCAGTTTCATGCGCGATCTGGCCGGGGAAGACGGCAGCAATCGTGCTTTCGTCAAAGCACTGAACGACGTTGCCAGGAGCATGAGCAAGCAGGTGATTGCGGAGTGGGTGGAAACACCGGAAGTGCTCGACCTCTTGCGGGACATGGGTGCGCAATTCGGGCAAGGGTATCTGTTTCAGCGGCCCATGCCGCTCGATGGCAGCCAGGACTACAGTATCGCCGAAGAAAATATCAGCGCTGCCCGATAAGTCCGTCAGTCCAGCAGGAACTTGAACCAGGCCAGGCCCGTGACAGCCTTGACGTCGGTAATGCGCCCGTCCCGGACTCCGCGTATGGCCTCCTCCAGCGCCATCGGCACGACGTCGAGAAACTCCCCGTCATCGAGCGCCCGGCCGACATGGTGCAAGTCGCGCGCGAGATAGAGTTCGAATCGCTCGTCTGAATAGCCGATGCAGGGGTGCAGGGTCGCGAGGTGCCGCCAGGATGCCGCGGCGTAGCCGCACTCTTCGATCAACTCGCGTTGGGCGGTTGCCAGCGGATCTTCGCCCGGCTCGATCTTGCCGGCGGGAAGTTCGTAAAAATGGCGGCCGAGCGGGTAACGAAATTGCCGCTCCATGATCACGGTAGCGGCGTCGAGCAGCGGAATAATGATCACCGCCCCCGGATGCCTGATCCACTCGCGGCGCGCGGTCTTGCCATCCGGCATACGCACTGAGTCTTCATGCACTTTGAGCAACTGGCCGTCGTAAACCAGCCGGCTCGTCAGCGTTGTCTCGGTATAATCCTCCTTCGTTTCATCCGCCATGGCCGGCGGACTTACCGCAGAGACAACGTAATGGATTTCACGCATTGGCCCATAAGTCCGCCCGGCAGTACGCCGAGCGCCAGCACCGCGATGCCATTCAGGCTCAGCAGCCAGCGCATGCCCGTGCCCGGCGCGATGGGCGAGTGATCGACCGGCTCGTCAAAATACATGAGCTTGACGACGCGCAGATAATAAAACGCCCCGATCAGCGAGAATAACACCGCGACCACGGCAAGCCATATGAAGCCGGCGTCCATAACGGCCCACAGCACCGACAGTTTGGCGTAGAAGCCTACCGCCGGCGGCACGCCCGCCATTGAAAACATCAGCAATAACATGATGAACGCGTACCACGGGTTGCGCGCATTGAGCCCCTTGAAGTCATCGAGCATTTCTGCTTCGAACCCGGCGCGTGACAGCAGCAGAATCATGCCGAAAGTGCCCAGCGTCATCAGCACGTAAACCATCACGTAAAACATCGCCGACGCGTAACCGTCGTTGCTCGCCGCAAGCACACCCAGCAGCAAAAAACCCATGTGCGAGATCGTTGAATACGCGAGCATGCGCTTCAGGTTCGTCTGCGCGATCGCGGCTATATTGCCGATTGCCAGCGACAGTACCGCCATGATGACGAGCATCCACTGCCATTGCCCGGCGAGGTAATCGGCGCCCAGGCCGCTGACCAGCAGACGGATGACAAAGGCGAAAGCCGCAAGTTTCGGGGCGCTGCTGATGAACAACGTGACGGCCGTCGGCGCGCCCTGGTAGACGTCGGGCACCCACATGTGAAATGGCACCGCACTCAGCTTGAAGCCCAGACCGGCAACGATGAACACCAGTGCGAACAGCAGGATCGTGCCGTCCGCCGCATCGGTGGCGATCGCATCGGCCATACGGGTAAGTTCCAGCGTGCCGGTAGCGCCGTACAGCATCGACATGCCGTAGAGCAGCATGCCCGACGCGAGCGCACCCAGCACGAAGTACTTCATGGCCGCCTCGGTGGCGACCGCCGAATCGCGCTGCAACGCGATCATCGCGTAAAGCGAAAGGCTCAGGAGTTCGAGCCCGAGGTACAGCGTCAGCAGATGATTGGCGGATACCATCACCATCATGCCCAGCATGGCGAACAACGCGAGCAGAAAAAATTCACCGCGCAACATGCCGCGCTCGCGGATGTATGCCTGGGAATACACCAGCGCCACGGCCACCGAGATATAAATGCCGAGTTTAAGGAGGTTGGCCATCGAATCGGCGACGAACATGCCGCTGAACGTGTAAATCTCGCCGCCCCAGTCGGTAAAGCCCGTGATCAGAAAACAGCCCAGCACGGTTGCCAGCGTGAGAGCGTAGGTAGTGCCACGTTCCTCGTCGCGCAAAAACAGATCGAGCAGGAGTATCGCGCATACCATGATCAGCAGAAAAACCTCGGCGTAGGCAGGCGCCAGCGGTGTGATGTATTGCATGACTACAGTCCGATCAGAAGTTTGCGGCCCGGCGCCGCGAGCCGCAGGATTTCGCTGACCGACTCATGCAGCACGTCGCCGAGCGGCGCGGGATAAAGCCCCATCGCAAGCACAGCCACCGCGAGGACGCCGAGCACGAGCAATTCACGCATGCCGATGTCGGTCAGTTCCTGCACGCGCGCATTGGCAACGGCGCCGAAAATAACGCGCTTGTACATCCACAACGTGTACGCCGCGCCAAAAATCAGCGTGGAAGCTGCGCAGGCGGCGTACCAGAAACTCACATTCATCGTCGCCAGAATGACGAGCCATTCACCCACGAAGCCGCTGGTACCGGGAAGTCCCGCGTTTGCCATCGCGAACAGCATGAAGAGTGCTGCGAACACCGGCATCCGGTTGGCGACTCCGCCATAGTCGGCAATCAGCCGCGAGTGCATGCGATCGTACAGGACACCCACGCACAGGAACAACGCGCCCGAGATGAAGCCGTGCGAGATCATCTGCAAAATAGCGCCCTCCATGCCCTGCGCGCTGAATATGAATATGCCGAGGGTTACGAAACCCATGTGCGAGATCGACGAATAGGCAATCAGCTTCTTCATGTCGGCCTGCACAAGCGCCACCAGGCCGATGTAGACAACCGCGATCAGCGACAGCGCAATCACGATGCCGGCCATTTCGTGGCTCGCGTCGGGCACTATCGGCAGCGACAGCCGCAGAAAACCGTAGCCGCCCAGCTTCAGCATGATGGCCGCCAGCACTACCGATCCGCCGGTCGGGGCTTCGACGTGCGCATCGGGCAACCATGTATGCACCGGCCACATCGGGACCTTGACCGCGAACGCGACCATGAACGCGCTGAAAATCAGGACCTGCACGTCCAGGGGCAACGGCACTTCGTAGAAGCTGAGCAGCGAGAAACTGCCGCCTGCCGCATTAAACAGGTAGATCAGCGCGACCAGCGACAACAGCGAGCCCATCAGCGTGTAGAGAAAGAACTTGACCGCCGCATACACCCGGTTGGGCCCGCCCCACACGCCGATGATGATAAACATCGGGATCAGCGTCGCCTCGAAGAATACGTAGAACAACAATCCATCGAGCGCGCAAAAAACTCCGTTCATCAGCCCCGACAGTATCAGCAGCGCCGCCATGTATTGCGCGACGCGCTGCCTGATCACTTCCCACCCCGCAATCACCACCAGTACGGTGGTCACGCAGTTCAGCAGGATCAGCAGCAGCGACATGCCGTCAATGCCGAGGTGGTAACTGACGTTGAATCTTGCGATCCACGGCGCCAGTTCCTGAAACTGGAAATCGCCGCTCGCGCGGTCGAATTGCGTCCACAGGGGCAATGCGACGATCAGGCCGGCGAGCGCGCCGATCAATGCAAGCACGCGCGCTATGCGCGGTTGCCGGTCACCGATGGCGAGCACCACGCCGCCGGCGATGACAGGCACCCAGATGACCAGGCTCAGAATCGGATAGTCCATAGTCATTATTGTCAGTCGATCATTACAGCGGATGCACAGTACCAATTGTCGAACCAAACAGCCATACGGACAGCAGCAGCAGAACGCCGATGATCATGGCGAACGCGTAGTGATAGATGTACCCGGATTGGAGTTGCCGGACCACGGACGCGGTCCAGCCGACGAGACGCGCCGAACCATTGACGAACAAGCCGTCGATCAACGCGACATCGCCGATCTTCCACAACCCTTTGCCCAGCATACGGGCGCCGCCGGCGAAGAACCAGTCGTTGAAGCGGTCAAAACCGTATTTCTCCTCCAGTATGGTGACCACCAAACCCCACTTCGCACGCCACACGGCAGGCAGATCCGGACGCGCAATGTAAATGAACCACGCAATTCCCGCACCCGCCAGCGCCAGCCAGAACGGCAACGTGGTGACGCTATGCAGCACCATCGGGATAACGCCATGAAACCCGGCGGCAAGCTTTTCCACACCATCGTGCCCGGCGCCGAAATGGATGGCGCTGCCAAAATAATCGCCGAATACGAAGCCGCCAATCACCCAACCCGCGCAGACCGAGAAAAAGGCGAGCACGAGCAACGGGACAGTCACGACCAGCGGGGATTCGTGAGGGCCGGCGTGTCCGTGTTGATCGTCGTGCCCGAGACCTTCGTGCCCGTGCAGGTCGAACCGCTCCCTGCCATGGAAAGTGAAAAACACGAGGCGGAACGAATAGAATCCACCGACGAACACGCCGCCCAGCGCGGCAAGATACGCGAATGCCGCCCCCGTCACGCCTGCCGCGTATGCCTCATGCACCGCCTCGATGATCGTGTCCTTGGAGAAGAAACCGGCGAATGGCGGGAAGCCGGCATTGGCCAGCGCGCCGATCAACATGGTCAGGTACGTAAGCGGCATGTATTTGCGCAGGCCGCCCATCTTGCGCATATCCTGCTCGTGATGCATGGCGATGATCACTGAGCCGGCCCCCAGGAACAGCGCCGCTTTGAAAAACGCGTGCGTCATCAGATGAAAGATTGCGACGGAGTAGGCTGACGCACCAAGAGCCATCGTCATGAAACCCAGCTGCGACAGCGTCGAATACGCGATGACGCGCTTGATGTCATATTGCACGGTCGCGATCAGCGCCATGAAGAACGCGGTGATCGCGCCGATCACGAGCACGAACGACAACGCGGTAGCGGAGAGTTCAAAGAGCGGCGACATGCGCGCCACCATGAAGATGCCCGCGGTCACCATCGTCGCCGCGTGGATCAGTGCCGAAATCGGCGTCGGACCTTCCATCGAGTCGGGCAACCACACATGCAGCGGGAACTGCGCCGACTTGCCCATGGCGCCGATGAACAACAGGATGCACGTCACCGTCATCAGCGACCAGGCGTGGCCCGGGAAGATTTCCAGCGTGTTGGCCGCAAGCGTGCCGGCGCTGGAAAATACCGTCGCGTAGTCCAGCGTGCCGAAGTACATCAGCACCAGCGCGATCCCCAGCAGGAAACCGAAGTCGCCGACGCGATTTACGAGGAAGGCTTTAAGGTTGGCGTAGATCGCCGTCGGGCGCGTATACCAGAAGCCGATCAGCAGGTACGAGATGAGGCCCACCGCCTCCCAGCCGAAAAACAACTGCAGCATGTTGTTGCTCATGACAAGCATCAGCATCGAGAAGGTGAAGAGCGAGATGTACGAGAAGAAGCGGTTGTAGCCTTCGTCTTCTTCCATGTAGCCGATGGTGTAGATGTGCACCAT
>JAYWDM010000280.1:0-5157 GCA_043779885.1 Betaproteobacteria bacterium
CGATTGCGGAACACCGGACGAAAATCGAACAGCGCCAGCCCGTCGCCGGACCGGGGCAGGGGCGAATTGCGGCGCGGCACCGCCAGCGCCACTACGAGCCACGCCGCTGCCGCGCCCAGCGCAGCGACCAGGAATGCGGCCTGCCAGCCGTAATGGTTCGCGAGCAGATCGGCGCACGAGAACGACAGCGCGCCCGAGACGCCGATGCTCGCGGCGTGCCCGGTCACCGCGCGCGACATGAGTTTTTTATCGACCTGGTCTGCGAGCAGCTTCAAGCCGGTCATGTAGGTGCCGGCCCAGCCGATGCCGGTGAGCGCGCGGGTCGCCAGCGCCGGCCAGAAACCGTCAGCGTAAAGGCCGAACAGCAGATGGCCGGTGATCGTGCAGCCGACGCCAAACAGGTACACGAGCTTGGCGTCTATGCGGTCGGTCAGCGTCACCAGGATGGGTACCGCGACGAGGTAAGCGGCGTAGAAGATCGCGGTGATCCAGCCGGCCTCGCTGTTGGTCAGCCCCCACAGCGGCATCATGCCGGGCAGCAGCGCCGGCCAGAAGAATGCGCCGATCTGGACCAGTACCTGGGCCACGCAGACGATCGCGACGAGGCGCGCTCCGGACAACGTTCGAATCGACATGTGCTCATCCTGCCACGTAAAGAGCGGGCCGGCCGTATCTTACCCATTATCCTGCCCACGGTACACGCGGAAAATGGGAAAATGCACACCGGCCCGGGTCTGCATCATTCAGGCGGGACAAATAAAATCCTGACTGCATCCGCATTTTTCCCGGCCAGAATAAATGGCGCCGGAGTCGAATGGCACTTACTTAAGGGATGCTCGAACTCTCAACGCGCATTTTTGCCCCCATCCTGTCCTTCCCCCGCAGTCGCAGGGGAAGGGACCGTGGAACAAAGCGGCGTACTTGGACTCCCTCCCCTGCGCATGAAATGCGCGGGGGTGGGTCTGGGGTGGGGGCAAGCGCTTAAGTAAGTGCCATTCGCGCCGGAGTCTTTGGTTGCCGTGCGTGGCGCGGTTTTTTTTAGACAGGAGCACGATTGAAGCAAGCGACGCTGTCCCCCGTTGCCGAGCGCGCTGCCGCGCCGGCCGATCTCATCGATCTTGAATTCGACAACAGCTTCGTGCGCGAACTGCCCGCCGATCCGCTACTCGACAATGTGCCACGCGCGGTGCGCAATGCCTGCTATACGCGGGTCGAGCCGACGGCAGTGCCGTCACCGCAACTGCTGGGTTGGTCCGACGCGGTGGGCGCAATGCTGGGCATCGCGCGCCCCGCCGAGGTCGGCGCCGCGGTGCAGGTGCTGGCGGGCAACCGCGTGCTCGCCGGCATGCAGCCCTATGCCGCGCGCTACGGCGGACACCAGTTCGGTAACTGGGCCGGGCAACTCGGCGACGGCCGCGCGATAACGCTGGCTGAAGTGGTGAATGCAAACGGCGCGCGCTTCGATCTGCAGTTGAAGGGCGCGGGCATGACGCCGTATTCGCGCCACGCTGATGGCCGCGCGGTGCTGCGCTCATCGGTGCGCGAGTTCATGTGCAGCGAGGCAATGCATCATCTGGGCGTGCCGACCACGCGGGCACTGAGCCTGGTCGCGACCGGCGCCGCGGTGGTGCGCGACATGTTCTACGACGGCAATCCGGAGCCCGAGCCCGGCGCGGTAGTGTGCCGCGTGGCGCCGACGTTCGTACGCTTCGGCAATTTCCAGATACTCACGGCGCACCGCGAACTCGATGCGCTCAAACGCCTCGCGGATTACGTGATCGGCACGCATTATCCGGAGCTGTTGGGAAATGCGGGCGCGCCGTCGTCCGCAACTTACGCGCGCTGGTTCGAGGAAATCTGCCGGCGCACGGCGGTCATGGTGAACGACTGGATGCGGGTGGGTTTCGTCCACGGTGTAATGAACACCGACAACATGTCCATCCTCGGGCTGACCATCGACTACGGTCCTTACGGCTGGCTCGAGGGCTACGATCCGGCGTGGACGCCGAATACGACCGATGCCGCGGGGCGGCGCTACAGCTATGGCAGCCAGCCGCAGATAGCGCACTGGAATCTCCTGCAACTCGCGAACGCGCTCTATCCGCTGCTTGAGGACAAGGCACTGCTCGAACACGGACTCGGGGTGTACGCCGACGTATTCCAGAGCGCATGGCAATCGACGCTGGCCGCAAAGCTGGGTCTCGGCTCGCCCGCGCAGGCAGACGATGCTCAATTGCAGAACGATTTGTACGAACTGCTGGAGGCGGTCGAAACAGACGTCACTTTGTTCTTCCGATTGCTCGCGAACGTGCCCGTCGACTGCGCAGCAGGCGCCGCGACCGATAACGCGCTCATCGCACCGTTGCGGCGCGCGTTTTACAGCGACGCCGCGCTCGCACCCGCCCATGCCGGCAACCTCGCCGCGTGGCTGCGCCGCTACATCGCGCGCGCACAGCGCGATGAATTGCCCGCGCACGAACGCGTGCGGCGCATGAACAGCGTCAATCCGAAATACGTTTTGCGCAACTACCTCGCGCAACTCGCGATCGACGCGCTCGGCGCGGGTGACGCCTCGGTCATGGAGCGTTTGATGGCGGTGCTGCAACAACCTTATGACGAGCAACCGGCGCACGACGAACTCGCCGACCGCCGCCCGGAATGGGCGCGGCACAAGGCGGGATGCTCGGCGCTGTCGTGCAGTTCGTAATCAAATAATAACTTTCACGGAGGAAAGACCATGCAGTGGAAATTCGAATTGCTGAAAAAACCAGCCGGCATACCGCTGACCGAAGGCCCGGTGTGGAACGGCGAGCACTTGCTGTTCACGCATATCCACGCCAGCGCCATTTTGCAGTACGACCCGCAAAGCGGCGCGATCACCGAGGCGCGCGCCGGGACCAACCGCACCAACGGCCTCGCCTACGATGCGCAGGGGCGGCTCTTCGGCTGCTGCTCGGGCGGGCGCTCGATATTGCGCTTCGATCCCGACGGCAGGAACACCGTCGTTACCGACCGCCTCGACGGCAAGCGGCTCAACACGCCGAACGATCTCGCGATCGACCGCAAGGGCCGCATCTGGTTCACCAATCCGGTCAACAGCGGCAACTGGGACCAGGACTCCAAAATGGAAGTCGACCACCAATCCGTGCTGCGCTGCGATCCGCAGCCCGACGGCAGCTACACGACCACGCGCGTGACCTTCGACAACACGCAGCCCAACGGCATACTCGTCTCGCAGGACCAGAACACGCTTTACGTCGCGGAGAGCAACTATACGAAAGGCATCGCGCGCGAGTTGCGCGCCTACCCGATCAAGGATGATGGCAGCCTCGGCACCTATACGACGCTCTTCACGTGGGGCGAGGATGCGAGGGGCGTGCATCGCGGCATCGACGGCATGTGTCTTGACATAGACGGCAACATCGTCGCCACCAACGGCTGGGAGGTGAGCGGCCCGGGGCCCATGATCACCGTGTTCTCGCCGTCGGGCCGCGTGCTGGAGACGCATCCGGTGCCGGCGATCCGCCCGACCAACTGTTGTTTCGGCGGGCCGGACATGACTACCCTCTACGTTACGACCACGCAGGGCCACTTTTTCAGGGCGCAAACCAACCGCGTGGGATGGGCGATGTATCCGTAACGCGTTCTCCATATTCGACCCAAAAATGAACTGCAATTGAGCCGCAGATACACTTAGATAAACGCAGATTAAAAACCTGGTCGTTTGTTGAAAATCGGCAGAAACTGTCATTGCGAGGAGCCAATGGCGACGACGCAATCCCGTAACTCGTTGATCGCGCAAAATACGAGATTGCCGCGCTTACCGCGACGCTACGCTCGCGGCTGACGGCTCACCGCAATGACAGCATGATGTGTTTTTCAACGAACTGCTAGACGGTAAGCACTGTCGCGCCGGTCGTCTTGCGCATCTCCAGATCGCGATGCGCGCGCGCCGCCTCGTGCAACGGGTAGCTCTGATTGACCGGAATCTTTACGGTCCCGCCAACCACGGCCTCGAAGAGCTCGTTCGCGGTCGCGACGAGATCGGCGCGCGACGCGATGTAACTCCACAATGCGGGGCGCGTTACGTAAAGCGAACCCTTGCCGGCCAGCGTCAGCAAGTCGAACGGCGGAACCTTGCCCGATGCGTGGCCGAACAACACCGCCATTCCCATGGGTTGCAGACAGTCGAGCGATTTGGCAAAAGTGTCCTTGCCGACCCCGTCATAGACGACCGCGACCTTGCGGCCGCCAGTGAGTTCGGACACGCGCCGCACGAAATCCTCGCGCGCGTAATTGATGGTGTGGGTGCAGCCATGCGCCAGGGCCAGTTCCGCCTTTTCGTCGGTGCTGACCGTGCCGATCACGGTGGCGCCGAGGTGCCGCGCCCACTGGCACATCACCAGCCCGATGCCGCCGGCGGCGGCGTGCACGAGTATCGTGTCGCCGGGCGCAACACGGTAAGTGCGTCGCAGCAGATACTGCACGGTCATCCCGCGCATCATCATCGCCGCGCCCTGCACGTCGGAAATTCCGTCCGGCAGTCTGATCAACTGGTCCGCGGCGATCACGCGTGCCTGTGCATACGCGCCGACCGCCGGCGTCACGTACGCGACGCGGTCACCCGGCTTCAAATCGACTACGCCCGCGCCGACTTCTTCGACGACGCCCGCGGCCTCGTTACCGAGCACGACAGGCAGCTTGGCGGGATACAGGCCGAGCCGATAGTAAACGTCCATGTAATTCAGGCCGGCCGCCGTGTGCCTCAATCGCACTTCTCCGGGCCCGGGCAGGCCTACGTCGATGGCCTCCCAGCGCAGAACTTCCGGCCCACCCGTCGCATGCATGCGAATCGCATGCGTCACTTTGCGACCTTCACGCCTTTCGCATCGAATGCCCACGGATTGCCGTCGAGCTTTTTCGCCGCGGCAAAATCCACGCGCTCGGACATCGGCGGCAGTTTCGGGAAAATCTTCAGCTCGGCGGCGCGCCTGGCGAGGCCGAAATAACGATCGAGCTCGGCGTCGGTAAAAGACATGCGCACGTCGCCGAACGCTTTCGCCGACCATTGCGGATCGTAAGCGGTGGCTTTCTGCACCACGTTCATCGACAGCGCGCGCGCCGCGTCGGTTTCCCGGAACCAGCCGTTGACCAGAT
>JAYWDM010000281.1:0-5153 GCA_043779885.1 Betaproteobacteria bacterium
CCGCGGCGTCGCTGAGCTTCGCCGTTTTCGGCGACACGCCCTACGACGACGCCTATCCCGGCGCGCAAACGCAGTCGTATCTCGATATGCTGATGGAGATCAGCCAAAGCGATGCGCGCTTTGTCGTGCATATCGGTGACTTCAAGCACGGCGCGACACCCTGCAGCGACGCATTGTTCGAGCAGCGGCACGCCGAATTCTCGATGTCCTCGAAACCATTCATCTTTATCTTCGGCGACAACGAGTGGACCGATTGCTGGCGCGGCGGCAACGACCCGCTGGCGCGCCTCGCCAAACTGCGCAGCCTGTTCGCCGCCGGCAACGAAAGCCTTGGCCGCACGCGCATCGCGCTCACGCGCCAAAGCGCGAATCCCGCCTATGCCGGCTATCGCGAGAACGTGCGGTGGGCCGACGGCAACATACTCTTCGCCGGCCTGAACGTGCCCGGCAGCAATAACAACATGGAACGCATGCCGGCGGAGTACCGGGCGCGCAATGCCGCCAATCTCGCATGGCTTGAAGAGGTATTCGGCATTGCGCGGACGCAGAAGTTCGGCGCGCTCATCCTCTTCATGCAGGCCGATCCTTTCGCGCGGCGGGCCGCGCCCAACGGTTACGCCGAGTTGCTCGACGCGTTGCGCGGCCATGTCGGCGGCTTCGCCGGGCTGGTCGTGCTCGCGCACGGCGACACGCATAGCTGCCGCATCGATTACCCGTTATGGGATCCGGTGACGCGGCGCTATTTTCCGAATTTCCACCGCATCGAAACTTTCGGCGCACCGCGCGTCAACTGGTTGCAGGTGACCGCCGACTTCAGTGCCGGCAAACCCGGGCTGACTGTCGCTCCCGGCCGGCCCGACACGGCCTGCTGCCGGCGTGAACCCGGCGCGGAACCCTGTAAATAATCCGGCGGCGCCGGGCGATCCGCTCCCGTCCCCGCGCCGCGTCAGTGGTGATGGTGGCCGTGGGCGCCGTGCACGTGCCCGTGCTCGAGTTCTTCCGCCGTCGCGGCGCGCACCGCATTCACGTTGCAACGAAAACGCAGCGCCATGCCGGCGAGCGGATGATTGCCGTCGACCACCACCTTGCCGTCCGCGATGTCGGTCACGGTGTAAACCATCGTCTCATGCGACTGCCCGGCCTCGCCTTCGAATCGCATGCCGACCTTCAGCGTCGGCGGAAACTTGGCGCGCGGCTCGATCTGCACCAGCTTCTCGTCGTACTCGCCGAACGCGTCGTCCGGCTGCATGTAGACCTCGCAGGTATCGCCCGCGGCCTTGCCCATCAACGCCTCTTCCACGCGCGAAAAAATTCCATCGTAGCCGCCGTGCAGATATTCAATCGGATCGTCGGTCTTCTCGACCAACTCGCCCGCGGAATTCAACAACTCGTAATGCAGCGATACCACCGTGTCCTGCGCTACTTGCATTTCGTCATTTCCCTGATCAGATTGAGTACTGCGCCGGCGTGGCCGCGCGGACTGACTCCGTACAGCGCATGCCTGAGCACGCCTTGCTTATCGATAATGAAAGTCGACCGCTGGATGCAGATCTTCTTTCTGCCGTCGTGCTCCTTTTCGTGCAGAACGCCATACTGGTTACAAACCTCGCCATCAACGTCAGCCAGCAACTGGACCGCCAGACCGTGCTTGTCGAGAAACGAGCCGTGGCTCAGGCAATCATCCATGCTGACGCCGACCACCACCGCGTCGAGCCGCGTGAATTCATCCTGCATATCGCTGAATTCAATCGCTTCCATGGTGCAGCCCGGCGTATCGTTCTTCGGATAAAAATAGAGCACGACGACTTTGCGCTTCCTGAAGCTGGCGAGGCTCACGGGTTCCATTTCCGCATCGGGCAATTCAAAACCCGGAGCCTCCTGCCCCGTCTGCAACGCCCGCGCCCCGCATTCAGTCTGTATGGTCACGAATTTATTGTAGCAAAGTATCGCAGGTGTCAATACTGCGCGTTGCAAGCTGAAAATAAAACGGCCCGACGGACGCGGCCGCCGGCGATTGGAATCAGCACGTTATAATCCAACCGTGATCAACAATCTACCCGGTGCGCGGCGATTTCTTGCCGAGTTCTGGCAAAAAAAGCCGCTTCTCGCGCGAGGCGCGCTGGCGCAGTTCGGGGGCGCCCTCGACCGCGCGCGCATGATCGGACTCGCCTGCCGCGACGACGTCGAGTCGCGGCTGGTGATCGGCTCGCGCAAAAACTGGCGGGTGGAGCACGGCCCGTTCCGCAAGCGTGACTTCGCGCAATTGCCGCCGCGCGACTGGACGCTGCTCATAAACGGTCTTGAAAACGTCTCGGCCGCGGCGCGCGCGCTGCAGCAAAAGTTCAGTTTCATTCCTTACGCGCGCCACGACGACGTGATGGCGAGCTACGCCGTTCCCGGCGGCAGCGTCGGACCGCATTTCGACAGTTACGACGTGTTTCTGCTGCAGGCGGCAGGCGCGCGGCGCTGGCAGATCAGCAGTCAGCGCGACCTCGGCCTGATAGAGGGCGCGCCCCTTAAAATACTGCGGCGCTTCCGGTCGCAACGCGCATGGACCGCCGGTCCCGGGGATATCCTGTACCTGCCGCCGCGCATTGCCCATTACGGTGTCGCGGTCGATGAATGCATCACGTGGTCGATCGGATTCCGCGCACCAAACCGGCAGGACATGGCAGAGCGCTTTCTGGATTTTCTGCGCGATAACCTGCGCCTGGACGGCGCGTATCGCGATCCGGGGCTCAGGCTGCAGCGCCACCCCGCGGCCATCGGCGCGGACATGCTGCGCCAGGTTCACGGGATGGTGAATTCGATACGCTGGACGCGCGCCGATATTGAACGCTGTCTGGGTGAATACCTGACCGAACCGCGCCCGCAAGTCGTGTTCCGGCGCGCCCGGCGCGTGTCGGCCGCGCGTTTCGCGGAACTTGCCGCCGCACGCGGCATACAACTCGCCCTGAATACCCGCATCCTGACGTGCGGCACGCAATTCTTTATCAACGGCGAATCCGTGCGCGCCGATGCGGGCGCCCGCGACACGTTGCGCGCGCTGGCCGATCGGCGCTGCCTGCCGCCGCGCACGCGCACCAATGCGGCGGCGCGTGCACTGCTTTACGCGTGGTATCGGGCGGGATATATTGGACTGGGTGACCAAGGAAACGCTGAACAAGTCTAGATTCGTCATTCCGGCGCACGCCGGAATCCAGTGCATTCAATCGCCTGGACACCGGCGTGCGCCGGTGTGACGAACTTAATAAGACCTTCCTTTAGTGATTCGGACGCGGTCTCAATAACAATTTGGAGCCATAGATAAACGCAGATGGAAGCAGGTCGGTTCAAAGGACTTAAAGTCGAGGCGAAGGTGGCCCTTGATCTTTATCTGCGTACCCCTCAGGGGGTATTGAAAAGAATGTATCCGCGTTGATCTGCGGCTGATTGTCGTTTCTTGTATTTTTGAGATCGGCTCTCAATCACCAATTTCAAATGAAACCCGTACCTCCTGAACGCATGCCGGGTGAGCGCAAACTCGAGGGGCTCGTCGCCTACGAGGCGGCGCTCGACGAGTTGATCGAAAACGCCGCGCAAATCGTGCGCATTTTCGACCACAGCATCGGGCGCAACTTCAATTCGCCCCGCCGTTACGATTTGCTGCGCCGGTTACTGCTCGCCGGGCGCAACCGCCGAGTGCACATCGTTCTGCACGACGCCACGAACGTCATGCGTGATTGCCCGCGGCTGATCATGCTGCTCAAACATTTCAGTCACGGTCTTGCCATCCATCAAACCCTGCCCGCGGCGCGGCGTGTCTACGATCCGTTTGCAGTCGCCGACGATGCGCGTTTCGTCCATCGTTTCCATCACGCCGACGTGCGGGGTGTGGCGACCATCGGCGACGTCGCCGCGACCAGCCTGCTGATCAAACGGTTCGACGAGATATGGGAGGCCTCCGCGCTGGCCGTCGTGCCGACCACGATCGGGCTCTAGCGCTGGAATCGCCCAGCGGACTGAATCGCCCAGCGGACTGGAAATCCCCCCTGAAACGGCATATAATCCGCGCGCTGGTTGGCGGGCTAAACCGCTGTCCCGATGTTTCCTGTGTCTATTTTCTGTTTGAATCAACTCTTTGTTAAAGGACTAAAAATGAATCGTTCACTTCTGATCGCCGCGCTCGTGGCCGTCGGTCTTACCGCTTGCGGCCAACAAACACCACCCGCTCCGCCACCGGCGCCCGCCGTTACCCCGCCGCCGCCGCCGCCGGCGCCTCCTGCTGAGGCCGCCAAGGAAGCAGCCAGCGAAATGGCCAAAGCTGCTGATACGGCCAAAGACGCCGCCAAAGACATGGCCACTGCCGCTGATACGGCCAAAGACGCCGCCAAAGACATGGCCAAGGACGCGATGAAGAAGTAGTCACGCCTTCATTTGCAATGCAAAAGCCGGCCCGCGGGCCGGCTTTTTTTCGTACTGCCCGCAACGCATTCAGCCGATCTGCCGCCACCCGAAGCCCTCACTCTGGGTTGCAACACCTATCCAGCCGGGCGCGCAGTCGAGCACCCGCGCCAGCGCTGCGCCCGCAAGCTCGGGCGTATTGTTCTGCTTGCTCAGATGCGCGGCAATCAGGTGCTGCAGGCGGCTGCAGTCGATCGACGCCAGCAGTTGCGCCGAGGTCCCGTTATCGAGGTGACCGAACTTTCCCGCGATGCGCTGCTTCAGACGCTGCGGGTAGCTGCTGTTCCACAATAAATCAAGATCGTGGTTGCACTCGAGCACCAGCGCATCAAGGCCGCTCAGCACCGCCTGCATGTGCGCGGTCAGCGAACCGGCATCGGTCAGCAATCCGAGCCGCGCGGCGCCATCGCTGAAAACGAATTGCGCCGGTTCGCGCGCATCGTGCGGTACGGTATAAGGTTCAATTTCGATGTCTCCCACCGCGAAGCGCTGGTGGCAATCGAAAATGGTCAGCGACCCGATGTTCGCAAAAGCATCCGCGGCGGCCTGCCCCGTGCCGTGCGTCATCCACACCGGGATATTGAATTTGCGGGCGAAGCGCGCCGCACCGCCGATATGGTCGTCATGCTCGTGGGTGATCAGGATCGCGTCGATCGAACCGGGTTCGACACCGCACCGCGCGAGGCGCGCCACGGTTTCAGCGAGAGAAA
>JAYWDM010000282.1:0-13846 GCA_043779885.1 Betaproteobacteria bacterium
GGGTGGACAGGAATGCGTTTCGCGCCGGCAACCAACTGACGCACTACGCGAATTGCAATCCGTGAATCGACGGAGTTCAGGAATTCATGCAGGCGTACAAGGTCGGCGTGCGACTTGCTCGTCCACCTGAGAGACATTAGTCAGCGACGCGTACGACGTTTGGGTTTGTCGAGTCCCTCGACCCAGGCTTCCACATCGCCGTGGTCGAGGGTGCGCTTCGCATCAACGTCCTTCAAGGCCTCGACGGTTAGGCGGAATCGCTTTTCCTCCAGCGATATGAAGGATGAGATCGCTTCCTTCACAATCCAACCCTTCGGACGATCCAGGCGCTCGGCGAGGCCGTCCAGTTTTCTGGCGAGCTCGGCAGGCAGGTGAGCGGTGACCACGCGGGTATCCATATCTTAATCAGTCCTAATCATCCTGATTGCCGAATATTATAGACATTCAGCCGGGTAATCAATCCGCGTTTCGGCCGAGAAAGCGGCGCTCCAAGGCGCAAACAGGTGGGAACAAAGCGCTCAAGCCTATTACCGCGTGCAGGAATGCAGCGAAGCCGCGCCGTTGCATATCAATCTCGTGATTTATACGAAGCTGCTGGTGCCGGAGCCGAATGTCGATGCGCTGGATGAAATGCTCGACGTATACGCCATGCAGCGCAGCGAATTACCATGGCCGTGTGCTCGTTTAACTGCAAACGCATTCGGCTTGTATCGAAAGCGAGGCGGGATCCGCCGGTCGCCTTTGCCGGATTTCTACATTGGCGCCCGTGCGGCCGTCGCCAACTTGAGCGTGCTGACCCGCGAAGCGGCACCATACCGGGAGTACTTCCAGCGCTTGAAGGTCATTGCTCCTTTAGGGGGGCCAGTAAAGGCAGAAAGAACAGTGGGGTCACAACGCGGCCAGGTTCAGAGTCGCAGTATCATCATGAGACTATTCGGCACGGGTTTAATGTTACATAATATACATTATACGAAGTACCGTGCACACAAACACGATCTCGGGGCCAGTCTTATCATGCTACTTCCCTAACGCGCGCCAGCTTTCACCAATACCTCAGCAATGCCCGGTCGTTTCTTGTCGCGGGCAAGATCCAGCGCGGTAAGTCCCGTTGCGCTCTTCAGATTCAGATCCGCGCCGTTGGCGAGCAGCAGCGAAATTAACGGCGCATGGCCTTCGCGTGCGGCCATCATCAAGGCAGTAAACCCGTTATCGGCTGCGGTGTTGACCTGCGCGCCCTTGGTGATCAACAGCCTGCTGATATTCACGTGCCCATTTACCGCCGCGTAAATGAGAGGCGTCCAACCCGGCGAGTTCACATCGGCACCGTGATTGACGAGTTCCCTGACAATCTCCTGGTGTCCATGCAATGCGGCGAGCATCAGTGCGGTTTCTCCAAGGCTGTTTCTCGCGTTGACCTGGGCGCGGGCGGCAACCAGTTGTTTCGCCGCCTTTGCACTGCCCTCCTTCGCCGCCAGTATCAATAACGTGCTGCCCTCCTGGTCGCTGGTATTGGCGTCCACTCCACGCTTGAGCAGGGCGCTGATCGCTCGCGTGTCGTCCCTCTTTACGGCGTCTATCATGTCCTCATAGGCGCCTGCCACCGCAAACTGACAAATCAGCAGCATTACGAGCAGCGAAACATGTCTAATGTATAACATTATATCATCTCTTTATACTATTGAATAACTTGTAGAAATTACTTGTCGTAACGCTGCACAACTGCGCATAGTCGAGCTCCTTCAACCGCGCAATTTCTTCGCCCACGTGCCTGACATAACCGGGCTGATTCGTCCTTCCGCGATAGGGCACGGGGGCCAGATAGGGAGAATCGGTCTCGACCAGCGTCTTCGTGAGCGGTACCTGACGAGCGACTTCCTTGATGCCCTTTGCGTTCTTGAAGGTTACGATCCCCGAAAATGAAATATAGAACCCGAGATCCATGGCGGCGGCGGCCACCTCCATGTTTTCGGTAAAGCAATGCATCACGCCGCCTGCCTCATCCGCGCGCTCTTCGCGCATGATGCGCAGGGTGTCCTCTGCCGCACTTCGCGTATGAATAATAAGCGGTTTTCCGCATTCGCGCGCGGCCCGGATATGGCTGCGAAACCGTTCGCGCTGCCATTCGAGGTCGCCTTGAAGCCGGTAGTAATCAAGACCGGTTTCGCCAATCGCGACAATTCTTGGATGCTCTGCGAGCGTGACAAGTTCCGCGACCGACACCGCGGCAACACTTTCGTAATCGGGATGCACGCCGACTGAGGCATAAATGTGTGGATAGGTCTCCGCCAGCTTGCGCACGCGCGGAAAATCCTCGAGCGTGACCGATGCGCACAGCGCAGCCTCGACCTCATTTTCGCGCATTAACGCGAGGATCGAGTCGATCTGGCCCGCAAGTTCCGGGAAATCGATGTGACAGTGCGAATCAACGAGCATAGCTGTGCGTCAGATCCTCGCCGCGCAACAGGGCCGCGTAAGCAAGCAGTACCTGCTCGATGTACAGGCGCGGGTTCAGCGGATGCAGGACGGTGCTCTGTAGCCGCACCAGCGTGCGATGAAAACGCGCGATATCGATGGCGCGCAGTCCCGTCGCGAGCTGGGTCAGCGAATTTTCGAAATCCGGGTTATAGCGCACGCCGCCGGCCGACTTCGCGCGCAACAAGTCATAAGTCCAGCGTTGCAGCCAGCCCAGGAGCCGTGGTATCGGCAGGTCGCGTAACTGCTCGGCGAGCGCGAGGGCATCCATTTTTGACGCCGCAAGGCCGCCGAGCAGCGACTTGCGCTGGGCCCAGAACTCGGCCTCGTCAAGCGCCAGTGCGGCCAGCGGCGCATTTCCCGTCTGCGCGAGGCTCAAGGCGGGTTCCGCCATGCCTTGCTCGCGTAACCATTGCACCGCAACCGGCGCCGGCGGGGTCGGCAGCACGACACGCTGGCACCTGCTGATGATGGTCGCCGGCAGATAGCTCGGCCGATGCGACACGAGCATGAAACGTGTGTTCGGCGGCGGCTCCTCCAGGTTTTTCAGCAACGCATTCGCCGCATTTGCATTGAGCGTCTCCGCCGGATAAAGCACGATGGTCTTGCCACGGCTGTGGTGTGCAGTCAGATTGACGAAATCATGCAAGTCCCGGATCTCGTCCACTGATATCTGCTGGCTCGGCTTGCGTTCGCCTGCCGGCGATTCCTGCGCGTCCGCCGCTCGCAGGGCTTCCGGCTGCAATTCCCGGTAATCGGGATGGCTACCGGCGGCAAACCAGCGGCAACTCCGGCATACGCCACAGCCTGCGCCGGTGGCGGCGGGAGTTTCGCATGCCAGCGACTGGGCGAGTTTACGGACGAAGTCAATTTTGCCGACCCCTTCCCTGCCCTGAAACAGCAAGCCGTGCGGCAGCGCCGCCTTGCGACGCAGGATGTCCTGCCATTGCGCCCGGTGCCACGGGTAAACGTCTATGGGCATAGCGGTTCCACGATTTGTGCAATTGTCTGCCGGATGCGTTCGACGGTTGTGCCGGCATCGATGACGCGCATGCGGGACGGCTCCTCTTTTGCGCGGCGCAGATAACCGTCGCGAACCCTCATAAAGAAAGCGTTTTCCTCCTGCTCGAAGCGGTCAGGCGACTTGATGCTGCCGGCGCGCTGACGTCCCACTTCCGGCGTCACGTCGAACAGCAGGGTCAGATCCGGCTGCAATGCGCCTTGCACCCACTGTTCGAGCACCCTGAGTTTCGCCCAATCGACGCCGCGTCCGCTGCCCTGGTAGGCGAATGTCGCATCGGTAAAGCGATCGCATATCACCCACGTGCCGCCCGCGAGCGCCGGTTCAATGACCTTGTCGAGATGCTCGCGCCGCGCCGCAAACATCAGCATGGCTTCGGTATCGAGGTGCATCTGCTGGTTCCTGTCGAGCAGGAGCGCGCGCAGCTTTTCTCCCAGGTCGGTGCCGCCGGGCTCGCGCGTAACACATAACCGCAAGCCGCGCTGCCGGAACAAGTCCGCAAGCCACGCCAGATGCGTGCTTTTGCCGGCGCCGTCGATGCCTTCTAGCGTAATAAACTTGCCGCGCATCAGGTCACCGGACGCGATGTCCCGGATCTTGCGCCGACGCCGGCAACGTAAGCGTAGCGGGCACGTGAGGATAGGTTAAGCACATGAAACTACGTATTTTTTATGGTCCAGGCGGAAGGGGCCAGCCACGATGCGCGCGCTCAACCGGGTCTCGCAGCTGAACTTGCGCGGCACGCGGGCGCTTACGTGATCGGTGAGGATCGCATGTATCGCGGGTACGTGTCCAGATTCCCGATCATGTCGCGAGGATGCACTCACCTTGCGTGCACGGTATCCAAACACGTGGAGCCGATCAAGAGTCTGCACCGGTGCGAAAACCAATTGCGGCCAGCGAGCATACGCCTGCCGCTATCACGAAAAAAAAGGGGCAATGTCAATGACTTGCCCGACGATTTCAAGCGAATAGCGATTGACAGCGCCGGGATATCTGTGAACACTACCCTGCCGCAGCAAAATGCAGTTTGCAACGACAAAAATATTGCGCGATGCCGCGGTTTCAACTGAGGAGGGTAGCAACTGTTGGTCACGGAAGGCATTCGGGTTCTCGTCATTGACGACAGCAATACGATACGCCGCAGCGCGGAACTGTTTCTGCGCCAGGGCGGTTGCGACGTGATGTTGGCGGAGGACGGTTTCGACGCACTGGCCAAGGTGATCGATTACCAGCCGCGCATTATTTTCGTCGATATCCTGATGCCCCGGCTCGACGGCTATCAGACGTGCGCGCTGATCAAGAAACATCCCAAGTACTGCGCGACCCCCGTGATAATGCTCTCCAGTAAAGACGGTCTGTTTGACCGCGTGCGCGGCCGGCTGGTCGGATCCGACCAGTACCTGACCAAGCCCTTTACCAAGGAAGGATTGCTCAAAGCGGTATCCGAGCACGTATTGCAGCGCGCCAGCGCCTGAACCACAGCCAAGGTGAAGCGATGCCGATCAAGAACATATTACTCGTCGATGACTCTTCCACGGATCGGCACGTCATAGGCGAAATGCTGGCCCGCGGGGGATACAACGTGGTTGCCGTGGACAGCGCCGAAGAGGCGCTGGCGCGCGTGGCCGACATCAAGCCGGACCTGGTGCTGATGGACGTTGTAATGCCCGGGCAGAACGGATTCCAGGCCACGCGCGAGCTGTCGCGCAACGAGGCGACCCGCCACATTCCGATCATTATCTGCACCTCCAAGCGCCAGGAAACCGATCGCGTATGGGGGATGCGTCAGGGCGCGCGCGACTACATCGTCAAGCCGATAGACGAAGCCGAGTTGCTTGCCCGCATACAGGCGCTCGAATAGCGCCTTCCAAGCGTATTCACTTCATCCCATGGCCCAACGCATATCGCTGCGCGAATACCAGCAGAACCTTTCGGAGCGACTGAAAACCGCGGAAGCGAGCGACGCCGCGGGGTCGCGGCTCGGCATCGAGGCCGGCAATGAACGGTGGTTGCTTGACCTGACCGATGCCGGTGACGTGGTGACGTTGCCGCCGCTGGAGCGCGTGCCCCTCACCAAGCCCTGGTTCGCCGGCATGGCCAACGTCCGCGGCAACCTCTACGCCATAATCGATTTTTCCGCGTTTCTCGGCGCCGCGCCGGTGCCGCCGTCGGAGCAGACGCGCGTATTGCTGATCGCCGAACGCCATCGGATCAACAGCGGCCTGCTGGTAAGTCGCGTCGTCGGCCTGCGTCCCGCGGACACCATGCGGCCACAGCAAGGCGGCGCGCCCGCCGCGCCATGGCTGTCCAAAGAGTTCATCGACGACGATGGCTGCACCTGGAAGCTGCTCGATGTCGGCGCGCTGGTGAACAGTCCGGAATTTCTCCACATAGAACAATAGCCGATCACTCATGCGCATTCTGCCCGCCTCGCTCGTTCTTCTGATGATCTGCGCACCCGCGCGTGCCGCGGACGAGTTGGTGTTTGGCATCAACGAGGGCGTCACCTACCGCATTACGCCGCAGGAGACGCGCGACCGCTACCGGGAAATCGGCGAAATCCTCGCCAAGCTGCTGAAACGGACGGTGCGCATCGAACCGGTCGATGACTACGTCAGGCTGCGGCGAAATCTGGAAGACCTGAAATACGATCTTGCCTTTATTCATCCGGCGCATCACAGCCTGCGCGCCATGCGCGACCAGAAATACCATCTCGTGGCGCTGACCAAGGGATACACGGAGTACACGGCGCGCTGTCTGGTCAAGGGCGATTCGCCGCTGAAGCGGGCCCAGGACATCAAGGGCCGCCGCCTGGTGATGCCGGACCCCGACTCGATTACCGCCTGGATGGTGCGCGCCACACTGCGTGATCTTGGGCTTGCGGTGACCATCAGCACCACGCGCTACCAGGACGCGATCCCGTTCATGCTTGACAACGGCTTCAACGAGGTCGGCTGCACTGCCGCTGGCGGCGTGATCCGCGCCTGGCAGGCCAAGGGTGGACGAGTGCTGTTCGAGAGCAGGCCCCTGCCCATCAAGCATCTGATCGCTTCCCCGGGCATGAGCAAGGGCGACGTTGAAATTGTGCGCACGTTTTTTCTGGGGCTCGAAACATCGAAGGAGAACCGCAAACTGCTCGACAAGATAGGTTTCCAGGGTTTCATCGTCGGCGACGAGCAGAAGTTGGCGGAAATCGCGGTATGGCTCGGCATCTAGACTTCATGCGATTAGCCCGCGGTTCCCGCGCCGCCGCGCTTTGCGCCTTATTCGCGGCCATACTGGCAATTGCCGCCGGCGCGCGTGCTGCCGACCCCGGTGTCAAACCGGAAACCATACTGCTAGGGCAATCGTCAGCGCTGTCGGGGCCGGCTGCGGCGCTGGGCACGGAAATGCGCGAAGGCGCCCTCGCGTATTTTCAACTCGTCAATGGCGGCGGCGGCGTTAACGGCCGCAAGATAGAATTGCGGTCCCTCGATGACGGCTACGAACCCGACCGCGCCGCGGCCAACACGCGCAAGCTGATCGAAGCGGAAGGCGTATTTGCATTGTTCGGCTACGTCGGCACGCCGACCAGCCAGGCTGCGTTGCCGATTTTGACCGCGGCCAAAGTACCGTTCTTCGGCGCCTTTACGGGCGCGGAACTGCTGCGTGATCCCTTCAACCGCCTCGTTTTCAATCTGCGCGCAGGTTATTTCGACGAAACCGAGAAAATGGTCGATCATCTGGTCACTGCGGGCAGACGAAACATTGCGGTGTTCCACCAGAACGACTCGTTCGGGCAGGCGGGACTGACGGGCGTGGAAAATGCCATGCGGCGGCGCAATCTCAAGATATCCGCCGCCGGAACCGTGGAACGCAATACCACGGAGGTGGCAGCGGCGGTAAAGGCGATCGGCGCTGCCAAACCCGACGCGGTCATCATGATCAGCGCGTACCGGTCCTGTGCGGAATTCGTGCGTCAGGCAAAACGATCCGGCATCGCGGCCGACTTCCTTAACGTCTCCTTTGTCGGCGCCAAGGCGCTGGCGGGCGATCTCGGCGCCGCCGGCTACGGCGTGATTATTTCGCAGGTGGTCCCGTTTCCGTGGGCGCAAAATATCGCTGTGGTCAAGGAATATCAGCGTGCGATGGCGGCGAGCTACCCGCAAAGCCCGCTGTCCTTCACCAGTCTGGAGGGTTTCATTGCCGCCAAGGTATTCGTCGAGGGTCTGCGCCGGGCGGGTCGCGATCTTACCCGGGCCAGACTGCTTGCCGCGCTGGAATCGCTGCGCGACTACGATGCGGGCGGTTTCAGCGTCAGTTTTTCGCCGAGCAATCACAATGGTTCCAGATTTGTCGATCTCACCATGATCGGCAAGGACGGCAAGTTCATACACTGAACGGAGCAGCAATGGCATCGATACTGTCAAAACTGAAGTTGCCGGCCGCGCCCCCGCCGCAGCAACAGCCGGCGGGCGCGCCGGAAATGAAGCCTGCCGGCGGGCGGCCGCTGCCGCTGTTGGGCCACCTGCCGTTAGAACGGCAAGCGCGCATACTCGGTGCGGTCATTATTGCGCTCGTGTGCATCGGCGGCGGTATCGCTTTCAGCAACGAGCGCTCCGCCATCGTCAATACGGCGCATATCGAGATCGCCGGCCAGATGCGCATGCTGACGCAGCGCCTGGCCAAGGCGGCACTGCTGGGCGTGCAGGGCAAGGAACCCGCTTTCCCGCAGTTGCAGGAAAGCCGCGACGTGTTTGCGCGCGATCTGGCGTTGCTCACCGCCGGCGGCGAGCGTGCAGCAGTCAGCCTGCCGCCCTCGCCGGACAATGCGCAGGCAGCGTTGGCGGAACTCGCCAAGTTATGGGAGGGATCGCAGAAGAGCGCCGACGCCATTTTGGCGGCAAAGCCCATACTCATAGAGCTGGGTCGCACGTTCGACGCCGTCAATGCCCGAAATGCCGAACTGCTCGATGCGGCCGAACAGCTCGCGGGCCGGATGGCGCAGGCGGGCAGCAGCAGCCGCGACCTCGCCGCGGCCAATCAACTTGTCATGCTTACCCAGCGCATCGCCAAGAACGCCAACCTGCTGCACGTCAGCGAAAGCGTCGATCCGGAGTCGGCATTTCTGCTCAGCAAAGATGCCAGCGACTTTGCCGAGCGCGTGCGCGGCCTGAGTTCCGGCAACGACGCATTGCGGCTGACCGCGCAGCGCAATGCCGACGTCAAGGAGCAGCTGGATATCCTCGCCGGCATCTACGCTGAATATCAAACCAGTGTCGTCAACGTGGTGCAGCGTCTGAAGAGTCTGGATGCTTCCAAGCAGGCCGGGCTCGCCCTGTTCAACGACAGCGAGAAACTACTCGCTGCAACCGAGCAGGTGATCGCGCAGTACGAGCAAGTATCGAACAACCGGGTCTGGCTTGGACGCATCGCGATTGTATGCGGAGTGGCGGCGTTGTTCTTCCTCCTGCTGGTGGGGGCAGCGCTGCGCAACGACGGCAACCGCCGCGCCCAGCAGGAGGCCGCGGCCAATCGCAGGACGCAGGATGCGATCCTGCGCCTGCTCGACGAAATACAGTCGCTCGCCGATGGCGATCTTACGGTGCAGGCCAAGGTGACGGAGGACGTCACCGGCGCCATCGCTGATTCCATCAACGTCACTGTCGAGGAACTGCGGCGGCTCGTCGCCGGCGTCATCGGCGCAACGGATCAGGTTGCGGCAAAGACCGGCGAAACGCGCCTGGTATCCGGACAACTCCTCGAAGCCGCACAGCGCCAGGCAAGCGAGATCCGGGATACCGGCGCAGCGGTACTGAAAATGGCGCAGTCGATCAACGATGTCTCGGCGCGGGCCGCCGAGTCCGCCCAGGTTGCGGCGCAGTCGCTGGCGGCCGCCGCACAGGGTGCGCAGGCGGTGCGTAACGCAATGACGGGCATGCACGGGATCCGCGAGCAGATTCAGGAAACGTCCAAGCGCATCAAGCGGCTTGGCGAGTCTTCGCAGGAAATCGGTGAAATCGTGGGTCTGATCTCGGACGTGACTGAACAGACCAACGTTCTTGCGCTGAACGCCGCAATTCAGGCCAACGCCGCCGGACCCGCCGGCCGCGGGTTCACGGTGGTGGCTGAAGAAGTGCACCGGCTGGCCGAGCACTCCGCGGAGTCAACCAAGCAGATTGGCACCATCGTCAAAACCATTCAGAGCGACACGCATGATGCAGTTGAGGCCATGGAGCGCAGCACGCTCGGCGTGGTGGAGGGAACGCGGCTCGCCGAAAGTGCGGGGCAGGCGCTCGCGCAGATACAACAGGTCTCAAAGCATCTGTCCGGGTTGATCGAAACCATCTCGGCGGCCACGCGTGAGCAAAATGAATCAGCGGCCAAAATGACCGCGAATATGAACGACATTTTGAGTATCACCGAACTGACGACTGACGGCACCCGGCGCACCGCCACCTCGACGGTGGAACTGGCGCGGCTGGCCGAAGATTTGAAGAGCTCGGTGGCGCGCTTCAAGCTGCGCTGACAGGGTCAGGACCGCCCTCATGAACCTACCGCTGCACGTCGGCGCGCATCCGGACCTGTCGGTCAGCCCGCTGTCGTGGGTCAAGGGCGAAATCGACATTTCCATCGGCGTGATCAGGGAAAATCTGGCCCTGTCGACGGGCCGCGCCGGCCGCGTGCATGCGCTTGCCACGTGCGCCACGCATTTGAGCCAGGTACGCGGCGCGCTGCAGATGCTGGAGTTCGACGGCGTCACGCGTTATTGCGAGTGCCTTGAACAGGCGGTGAAAAGCTTCCAGGACAACCACGCGCTCGCCACCAACACTGCCATCGCGGTTGTCGACCGCAGCGTGTTTGCGCTAAGCCAGTTTCTGCATGAATTGTCCGAGAACGGACTCAACGTACCGCTGATACTGTTTCCGGTTTATAAGGAATTGGGCGAGCTCCAGGGCAAGCAGGATCTGACGGAGAAGGATCTGTTCTTCCCGGACACGAAGCCCGGGGCGCCGGCGCATGCCGCGCCACGCCAGATCGACGGCGAGGAACTCTTCAAATTCGTCGGCGCTCACCGTGCGCTGTATCAGCGCGGGCTGCTCGCGTGGCTGAAAGCGAGCAGCGACCGCGAGGGGCTGAAAAGCATGCATCGCGCGATGGATGGCCTGCGTGAGGTGGCCGCGCAACTGCCGGGTACCCAGCCGCTATGGTGGACCGCAACGGCTTTTATCGAAGCCCTGACCCAGACGAAACCCGACTGGATAGCGCAGTTCAAACCCCTGGTGAGCAGGATTGACCGCTACATCCGGGAATGGATGGAAGGCCGCTCGCCCGCTTCCGATCTGCTGCTGCGCGATCTGTTGTATGCGCTGGCCCACGCGGAGCCCGTGACCAAGCGCATACGCGAGGTGAAATCCCTGTATCAGCTCGATAGCCTGCTGCCGGAATACGGACTGGACGGCACGCTCGAGTTCGACCTTCCCAAATTGCAGCCGGTGCTCGACAGCATGAAGGCGCAGCTGACGGCGCTGGAGGATTGCTGGGCGAAGTATACGAGTGGCGAGCCGGGCACCCTGAGCTCGTTCCGCGAGCAGGCTGTTGCATTCAAGACCCTCCCGAAAGACCTCGGCGCCTCCCACATCTGCAACCTGCTTGACGTTGTGATCATGATCGCAGCCAAACTTCCGGACCCCTATCCCCCGCAGCGCGAAACGTTGATGCTGGAGATGAGCGCGGCTTTCCTGCTGATCGAACGCATGCTCGACACGTTTACCAATCTGCCGGCGGACATCGGGCAGCAGGTCACCGTCATGGTCGGCTGGCTGCTCGATGCCATGCGCCCGCGCGGCAAAGACCGGCAGGCGCCGCCCGCGCTGCGTGACGACATCACGCAGCGCACGAATCTCAGACTCATACACACGCAGGTTGCCAGGGAAATTATCAGCAACCTGCAGCAAACCGAACAGGTCATCGACGCCGTATCGCGCGCGTCATCGCTGCCCGGCAACCTCGCCTCGGCCCGGGCCTTCATCGCGCAGGTGCGCGGCGCGCTGGACATTCTGCGCCTGCATCGCGCCAACGAAGTCCTGTCGACGTGCGACGATCTGATCGAACGCTGCGCCCGTCCCGATCACCCCGGTCTCGCGCAGGATATCGAGTGGCTCGCGGAGGGTCTCTCCTCCCTCGGCTTTTACGTGGACGAAATGGCCCGTGGCCAGTCGGCAACCGAAGAAGTACTCGATTTTTTCCTTGAGCGCTACCGGCGGCGGCCAATGCTCGCGGTGGTTGCGAACGAGGAGCACCCCATACCGGCAACGCTGGCCGAAGCGGCACCCGCGCCGCAGGTCCCAATATTGCTCCCGGCCGTATCGCCGGCGCCCGCGCCGGCAGCGGCGGACGGCGGCAGTGAAGCTGCGCGCGAACGCGCCGAGCTGCTCGAAGTGTATATCGAAGAGGCGCAAGGAGTGCTGGCGACCGTCGAGGCCAGTCTTGCACAGCTGGAAACAACGCCCGACGATGTCGACGCGCTGACGGTCATCCGGCGCGGCTTTCATACGCTGAAAGGCAGCGGCCGCATGGTCGGCCTGACGGTTCTTGGCGAACTCGCCTGGGAAATCGAGCAATCCATGAACCGGTGGCTGCGTGAGATCAAGCCTGCCACACCGGAACTGATCGACCTGATCACGCAGGGCAAGCACCTGTTTGCGGCGTCGGTGCATGAACTCAGCCGCAACGCGCCGCTTACCCTCGAACGGCGCGACGAGGTCGTTGCGCTGGCGCGACACCTGAGCAAAGGGGAGGAACCTTCGCCGCCCGCGACAGCAGCGGCGGCGCCGTCCGCGGAGGTCAGGATAGGCGCGGCCAGGCTGTCCACGGCGCTATTCGATATTTATCGTAACGAGGCGACTACGCATATTGCCGTGCTGCGCGCGGAATACGCGGTGTGGCGCGATGCGCAGTCTGCGACTATTCAACACGAGTTCATACGCGCGGCGCACACGCTCTGCAGCAGTTCGCGCACCATCGGATTGACGGTCATCGCCGAGTTCGCGTACGCGCTCGAACAGTGGCTGCAGCAGTTGGCGTCGTCGCCCGGACGTCCTGCGCGAAGCGCGATCGACGCCACCGGCGCCGCGATTTCTGCGCTCGCGAGCATGTTGCAGGACGTACAAGCAAAGCGCGCGCCGCGAATGGCGGAAGTAGAGTTTGCGACCCTGCAACGCCTGCTTGCCGGGTCGCAAATCCGGCCCGTCGCAGAGCCGCTGCAGCCGGGCGCGCCATCCGACAAATGGTCGGTCCGAAAGCACGCTGCCGGCCCTGGATCAGCCGCCACCGCGCTGCCCGCTTTCGCAGTACCCGAGTTGCCGGCGGTCGACGACGACCTCGATGCGCAGTTGCTGCCGACGTTCCTCGACGAGGCCGGTGAATTACTGCCGCAAATCGGCAGCGATCTGCGCGCGTGGAAAGCCGAGCCCGGCGAAGTGCGCCCGGCACGTTCGCTGGCGCGCGCCCTGCACACGCTGAAGGGCAGCGCGCGCATAGCCGGTGCAATACACCTCGGCGAACTCGCGCATGCGATGGAATCGCGCCTCAGCGGCGCGATCGAATCGCGCGACCCGCAGCCAGCGTTGTTCGAAGCGATCGAATCCGACATCGATCGACTCAGCGATGGCGTCGACCGCCTGCGCGCCGCGTCCGCCACCCACCGGCCCGCCGAGTTCGAGCCGGGCTCCGCCGCAAGCGTCGCCGCCGAACGCCCGCAACCTGCGTTCAGCCTCAGGATAGACGCAGATCGCGTCGATCGGCTGGTGAATGACGCTGGCGAAGTGAGCATCGCGCGCACGCGGATCGCGGGCGAGATGGATACTTTCAAGCGGTCGCTGATGGAACTCACCGACAGCGTTGCGCGCCTGCGCACCCAGTTGCGCGAGATGCAGATCCAGGCCGACAGCCAGATGCAGTCGCGCATGTCGCAACTTGCCGAGGAAGACCGGCAGTTCGACCCGCTCGAATTCGACCGCTACTCGCGCCCGCAGGAACTGGCGCGCATGATGGTCGAAAGCCTGCACGATATCTCGCTGGTGCAGCAAACGCTGCTGGCAAATCTGAAGGACACCGAGACGGCGCTGGTGCAGCAGGCGCGCGTCGCACGGGATCTGCAAAATGAATTGCTGCAATTGCGCAGCGTGCCGTTCGCGACACTCGCGGAACGGCTGTACCGTACCGTGCGCCAGACCGCCAAGGAACTTGGCAAACACACGACGCTGGAAATTCGCGGTGGCGAAATCGAAATTGACCGCGGCGTGCTGCAGCGGATGGGGGCGCCCGTTGAGCACATGCTGCGCAATGCCATCGCGCATGGCATCGAGT
>JAYWDM010000283.1:0-13823 GCA_043779885.1 Betaproteobacteria bacterium
ACGTGCTCGATGCGCGGCCGCGTTATAAGTCCCGCCGCTTGCCTGAACGCCAGCACGCCGCGCATGTAGGCGGCCTGCGTTTCGTCAGTCTTCGGCTGCATGAAGCGCTCGCCGACATGATAGTAATGCGCAGCGCGCAACAGGTACGCCGCCGCAGTCAGCGCATGTCCTTCGCCTGCCTGGGCGTGGCCGATGGCTTCGATGCGCGCAGCCTCGCCCGCCCATTCGTTGAACCACGCGACGTCATCGCCGTCGCGGTCCTTCAGACGCAGACCGATGCGGTTGATTTCGTCGATCTCGGCGCCGCCCCAGGGTGCTCCGCCCAGCGCGATCAAGACGCCGTGCGACCAGCGGTAGTTGCCCGGAAAGTAGGTGAATGCCAATTCGCCGTCAGGCAGTGCGGAAGCCGGCATGCGTGGTTCTCCTGATTCGGTAATGGGTGATGAGTGACGGGTAAGGGGCAACGCATGGTGGGCAATTTCATTCATCACTCATCACCCATCACCCATTACAACCGCGGAATACCCGACTCGATGATGATGCGGCGGAATTTTTCGACATCCGTTTTTACGATCGCGGCGAATTCCTCGGGGCTGTTGCCGACGATCTGCAGGCCCAATTGCCGGAAGCGCTCGCCGGTCTCCGGCGTTTGCAGCGCTTGCGCAATGCCGCGCTGCGCGGCGCGCACGCGCGCGACGGGTGTTTTCGCGGGCGCGAAAAGCCCGTTCCAAAATTGAATGTCGAAACCCTGCACGCCCTGTTCCGCGAGCGTCGGCACGTCCGGCAGTATGGGTGAACGCTGCGCGCTGGTGATGCCGTAGGCTTTGAGTTTGCCTGCCTGCAGATGCGCAAGCGTCGCGAGCGGGGTCAAGAGCGACAGATCGGCTTCGCCCGACACCAGCGCCAGTTCCGAAGGTGCGCTGCCTTTGTAATGGATGTTGGTCATCGTGACCTGGAGTTGCGACCAGAGCGCGTCGCCGGCGAGCTGGCCGGTCGCGCCGGGGATGGCCACATTCAACTTGCCCGGTTGTTTTTTGGCGAGCGTGACGAGATCGCGGATCGAAGTGCCGGGCAGGCGCGCATTGGCGGCCACCACCATGCCGGTGGTCGAAAACTGCGTCACCGGCGCGAAATCGCGTACCGGATCGTAAGGGAGTTTCGCGTAAAGCGTTGCATTGACGGCGTGCGTGCCGCTGTTGCCGACGGTAAACGTGTGGCCGTCGGGCGGCGCTTTCGCCGCGATGTCAGTGGCGACAACGCCGTTGTTGCTCGGCCGGTTGTCGACGATGATGGTCTGGCCGAGCGCTGCCGCGAGCGCGGGCACCAGCAGGCGGATCTGGATGTCGCTTGGCCCGCCCGGCGTCGAGGCGACGAGCACGCGCACTGGCCGCGCCGCCGTGCCTTGCGCGGTGGCGGCGGATGGCAGCGCGCCGGCGGCGACGATGGCGGCGGCAAGGACGTAGCGTGCGCGGATCGTGGCGTTCATGATGGCGGGTAATCCTGGCGCTGGAGTATCGTCAACTTTAACAGGCGCATCAGTTTCCGCCTATCATGCGAACGGAGTCAAACGCGGCGCTGGGCCGCGTGCGGATTCCGCATCCGGCAACGCGGTTGCCGCGTAGATATTTGTTTCTTCACGTCCGGCCTGAATATGGCGTTGCGCTATGCGCTCATCGTTGTCGCGTTGATCGCGGCTGCCGCGGCGGTCGGCGGGTGCTCGCCGCTGGGCTTCGTCAATGCGCTGACGCCGGCGGACACCTATGACGCGACGGAGGGCCTGGCCTACGGGCCCGAATTGCGCGAAAAGCTCGACGTCTATCGGCCGCGCGCGAGCGCCGGCGCACGCGTGCCGCGCGGCGGGTATCCGGTCGTGGTGTTCTTCTACGGCGGTGCGTGGAACACCGGCGAACGCCGCGATTACCGATTTATCGGCGAAGCGCTGGCGTCGCGCGGCATCGTCACGATGGTGGCCGATTACCGGCTCTATCCGCAGGTGCGTTATCCGGAATTTTTGACGGACTGTGCGCGGGCGCTCGCCTGGGCGCAGCGCGAGGCGCCGCGCTTCGGCGGCGATGCCGGCCGGCTGTACGTGATGGGCCACAGCTCGGGCGCTTACAATGCGGCGATGGTGGCGCTCGATCCGCGCTGGCTGGCGGCTGAAGGTCTCGCGCCAGGCGCATTGGCGGGCTGGATCGGACTCGCCGGGCCGTACGATTTTCTGCCGATGACGAACGTGCAGGCGCAGCCGGTATTCAATCATCCGGATTATCCGGCCGGTTCGCAGCCGATCGACTACGTAACGAAGGCGGCGCCGCGCACATTTTTGGGCGCGCCGGCGAACGATGACGTCGTCAATCCTGAACGCAATACGAGGCAGCTCGCGGACAAGCTGCGCGCGGCGGGCGTATCCGTTACGCTCACGACTTATCCGCGAGCGGGCCACTACACGCTGATCGGCGCGTTCGCCCGGCCGCTGCGCTTGCTGGCGCCGGTACTCGATGACGTCGCCGCATTCGTGCGCGGCGAACCCGCGCAGCGGTAATCCGGCTTGTCGCGGATGAAGGAATTCAAGAGCAGTTGTTCCGGTGCGCGCGCGCGTCCGCGGCGGCGCGAAAATTAATCCGGATGTCCGCCGCAACCGCGCAATGGAAAATTCTAGCGGCGCTTCGTTGCGCCGCGCACGCCAAACATTTGGAGATCGATCGCCATGCCCATCGCCTGATAGCCCATGCGGTTCGGATGCAGCTTGTCACCCGGGCCGCCCACGGTATTGTCGGGCACGAATTCGGCTTGCATGCCGCCGGTCTGCGGGTCGGTCGTGGCGCGGTCGAAATCCGCCACGCCGTCGAACACGCCGCTGGTGCGGATGAATTCGTTGAGCTTCCTGCGCTTTTCGTCCTGCAGCTCGAAGCCGTGCGCGGCGCTGCTGCTGCCGAGTGCGGACGTGAGCGTCGCGCCTATCACTTTGACGCCGGGAATCCTGGCACGTATTCGTGCAACGCCTACTCGCATGCCGGCGATCACTGTGTCGGCTTCGGCGTTGCCGTTCCGGCTGAAATCATTGGTGCCTTCGAGCCAGATTACGGCTTTCACGCCCGAGAGCGTGAGCACATCGCGCTCGAGCCGCTGCAGGGCGGAAGGGCCGCCGGGGAAGGGCTTCTGCGGTGAATATTCCTGCGGACCGACGACCTGGTTGCCGCCGATGCCGGCGTTGACCACCACCCAGCGCCCGTGCAGGCGGCGCGCCAATACGTCGGGCCAGCGATCGTCCCCGTTGATGGTCGAGGCGGTGCCGTCGGTGATCGAATCGCCGAATGCAACGACGGCGGCAAGACCGCGGGGCGCCAGCATATCCACCGCATCGAGGAAATACCACGAGGCGGTGGCAAACGGAAATGCGGCCTCGGATACGTCGTCACCCCGGGCGCCCGCGCCGGGCAGTGTGACGTAGGACGACTGCAGGGCCTTGGCGTGCCAGGTCATCGGACCGCTGCTGCCGGCCACGTGAAAACTCACCGCCAGTTTGCGGCCGCGCAGTTCGCTGCCTTTCTTGACGAACGGCAGCGCCAGCGCATCGCTCCACACCGATTCACCGGGCGCAACGGTCACGCTCGGCTTGCCGCCGAATGTGAGCGCGCGATTGGTGCCCGGCATCACCGCCGAGCCCGACCACTGCAAACCGGCGTACGCGCCATCGAACGTGACCGGCTGCGTGCCGAGCGCATTGGAAAAGCGCATGCGCGCCCTGGCGCCCCAGAACCCGGGCGTGACGATGAGGCGCAACGATTGGTCGCGCGCCCCCGTTTCAGCGGCAGGAAACACCCGCGAGAGATTGGGCTGCGCCGACGGATTGCCCACCGGATAGGGCCCTTGCACGGAGGCGGCCCAGCTCGTCACCCAATGCGTTTCATCCGCGGCAGTTGCCGCAAACGACGCAGCCATAATCACCAGCGCTACCCAGCGCCTTGCAATAACCGGCATGATGGTCTCCCCCTTGATCGGGCCTGAACCCGTGGTGTTCATTATAGGTGCAAGCAAAGATTGTTACGCAGGGGATCGATGCGCGGCCCATAGCGGACAGTCGGCGCGGCACAGACTCCTTTATAAGCGGGCATAATCCGGTGTGCAAATGAAGGGGAGTGAATGAACAATCGCCGCCGACTTGTGATTGCGCTTGCTACGGCGCTGCTGTTCGCCGCCGGCACGCCCGGCGCAGGCGCCCAAACCACGCCAGGGGTGAAATCCTCGGTCGCCGATCCCGGCGCCCGCACGTACACGGCCAACTGCATCGCGTGCCATCAGGAAAACGGCCGCGGCGTCGTCGGCGCGTTTCCACCGCTGGCCGGCAATGCGCCGAACCTGCTCGCGCAGGCTGGCGGCCGCGGCTACCTGATCCGTGTAATGCTGTTTGGACTTGAAGGCGCGATAACCGTGAATGGCGCGAATTACGCGGGCGCGATGCCGGCGTGGAATGCGCTCGACGATGGCGCAGTCGCCGCGGTGCTTAATTACGTGGTCACTGCGTGGGACAACCAGCGGCAACTGCCGGCTGACTTCAGGCGTTTCGAGGCCAGTGAGATTGCGGCAGCACGCACGGAGCGCATGGGTTCAGCGATGGTGCATGCGCTGCGCCAAAAACTTCTTGCGCCGGCACAACCAGCCGGCGCGAATGTTCCGGCGGCAATCGCGCTCAGCTTTACCGATCAACAGGTCGCGCAGGGCAAAACGGCATACCAGCACAACTGCATGGATTGCCACGGCTCGGCGCTCGACAATGGCGAATTCGGCGGCGCGCCGCTGCGCGGCGCGTATTTCCGCAATCGATGGGGAAGCGGCAGTGTCGCGAACCTGTACGCGTACACCAAAAACAAGATGCCACCGGACCGGCCCGGCGTGTTGAGCGACAAGGTCTACGCCGATCTGGTTGCGTATCTGCTCCAGGCCAACGGCTACGAGCCGGGCGGCAGGGAACTGCCGTCCGACCCGCAGGTGCAGCAGGCGATGAGTCTGAAACGCGACTAAATCTTAATCGTCCGGCAGCGCAAACACCCAGAGCGAGGAGCCGCCGTCCGGATTGCGGATTTCGGGGGTCAGGGTCGCGAGCGATCGCGCATGGCTCGAGCCATTGCCCACCGAGACGGCCACGTACTGCCTGCCATTCACCGAGTACGTAATTGGGAACGAGTTGACCGCGTTGCTCGTGCGCACCTGCCAGAGCAGTTTGCCGGACTGGTCATCGAAGGCGCGAATGTAACGGTCCCACGAACCCGAAAACACGAGTCCGCCGCCGGTCGACAGCACCGCGCCGGTTTGCGGTGCGCGCGTCCTGAATGACCATGCCGCCTTCTGATTGTCCAGGCTGACGGCGTCGACGCGGCCGATGTTGCCGTCACTGTTCGGTATCGGTTTGCGCGCATAGATGGCGCGTCCGCCCCCCATATAGATCTGACCGGGTTCGACCGGAACGGGCGTGGTGTCCGAGCAATACTCGTTCAACGGCAGGTACAGCATGTGGGTCTTCGGGCTGTACGCCGTCGCCGGCCAGCCGCGTCCGCCGGGGTCGGCGGGACAGTTGACGGTGGTTTTTCCGATATGCGGTACGGCGTCCTGATTGATGGTCTTCTCGCCGGTCTTCGCATCGATGCCCGTGACCACGTTTTGATAAACGGTTTCCTTGTGCCACAGCCATTCGCCGGTGGTGCGATCGAGCACCTCGATGATGCCGAGCTTGCCGACCGTCACGAGCGTCTTGCGGGTTTTGCCGTTGACCGGCAGATCGACCAGGATCCGCTCATACGCATAATCGAGATCCCAGGTGTCGTTCGCCAGATGCTGGTAGTGCCACTTCAATTTGCCGGTCGCGGGATCGAGTGCCAGCGTCGAATCCGCGTACAGCGCGTTGTTCTTCAAGCCGTCTTTTTTGGGCGACAGGCCGCTCATTTCGGCCATCCACGGATACGGCTGCCCGACGCCGAAGAACAGCGTTTTGGTATCGACGTCGTAGCTGCCGGAATTCCACACCGACGCACCATGCCGTTTTTCGAGCGGAATCCCGTTCCACGTATCGCCGCCGGGCTCACCCGGGCGCGCAATCGAATAAAAGCGCCATGCTTCCGCACCGTTCTGCGGGTCGTGCCCGGAAATAAAACAGCCGCCGGGCTGGGCATTGCCGCATCCGCTCATGCCCTGAATGATCTTGCCGCCCGCGACCATGGGGCCGCCGGTGTAGCGCCAGCCCTTGGTCCAGTCCGCGACCGCGCGATCCCACGTGACCTTGCCTGTGTTGACGTTCAGCGCGATCAGATGCGCATCGGAAGTGGCGACGATCAACGTATCGCCGAAGATGGCCATGTTGCGTTTGGCGAGCGGATTGCCGCCGTCGGACACGAGGTGGGCGGGAAGGTCGCGCTTGTATTCCCACAGCAGGTCCCCGTTGGCCGCATTCAGCGCCTGCACTTTGTCGGCGTAGTTGAAAATGAACAGCACACCGTCGTGAACGATCGGCGTGATCTCCGTGGCGCCCGTGCTCAGCGCCCACGTCCATGCGACCTGCAGGCGCTTCACGTTGCCTTTGTTGATGCGATCGAGCGGACTGTAGCCCCACGCGTCGTAAGTCCGCCGCCACATCAGCCAATCCGCCGCCGGCGGATTGCGCAGCATCTCCTCGGTCACGGGCGTGAGCGGCTTGCGCGGTTCGGCGCGCGGCTGCGCCAGCGCGGCCGCGCTCGCGAATGCGAGCAGCGACCAGCCCAGAACGACGGTCTTCAGTAATTTGTTGTGCATTTTGCCTACCTCCACAGGATTAAACTTTTCGTCCGCCCGAACCTGCCGCGCGCGGCAGGCGGATGGGTCAAGTTCCGGCGTGGCGCCTTGCGCTTGCGCTGTTGTTAGCGCCGGAAAGTCGCAAATGCTACTCCCATGCCAGCGCGCGCGAAAGCTTTATCTCGCCTGCGGCGAGAGCCCCCGGCCGCGCGAAAAATAATTACGGCATTGCGCACGGTCATGGTGAGTCTTCGTCGCGCACATGATTTTCCAGCGGGCAATCAGTTTGCTGCCCGCCAGTTCCAGCCCGCCGCCTCCAGTTCCAGCAGCGCCGCGAAGCGCCCGCCGCGTGCGATGAGTTCCGCCGGCGCTCCCTCCTCGACAATGCGGCCATGATCGATGACGACGACGCGGTGCGCTTCTCTCGCGGTGGCGAGCCGGTGAGCGACGGTCAGCACCGCCGCGCCGCGATTGAGCACGGTGGAACGCAGCGCCTCGCGCAGCGCCGCCTCGCTGGCAGCGTCCAGCAAGGATGTGGCTTCGTCAAAGAGCAGCACCGCGGGCCGCGCGACCAGCGCGCGGGTCAGCATCAAAAGCTGCTCCTGGCCGGCCGACAACTGCGCGCCCGCGCCCTGGCCGGATCCGCGCAGCACGGTGCGGTAGCCGTGCGGCAAGGCGCGGATGAATGCGTCGGCGCCGCTGATAGTCGCTGCCTCAAAGACAGCGGATTGCGCGACGCTTTCATCCCTGAGCGTAAGGTTCTCCAGCACCGTGCCGCTGAACAACTGCGACGCCTGGGGCACGATGCCGAAAGCGAGCCGTTTCTCTTCGTCGGACAGCGTGCGCGGATCGTGTCCCGCGACGCGAACCGTGCCTTGCCACGGCGCGTAGAGGCCGGCGAGGAGGTGGACCATGCTGGTCTTGCCCGCGCCGGTGCGTCCCACCAGTGCGACATGTTCCCCGGGGGCAACGTGCAGGGACACGCCGTGCAATATCGGCGTGCCGGTTACGTAGCCGAAGACGACGTCCTCGCACGTTAGACCGTCCCGCCGCCGGCTTTGCGGCGACGGCGGCGGTGGCGTGTCGGCGGGCAGGGCCAGCACCTCGAAGATGCGCTCGGCGCCTGACAAAGCGCCCTGCACCGTTTGCCATTCGTCACCCAACGCGGTCACCGGTGTAAAAAAGCGCTGCATCAGCAACGCAAATGCAACCAGGGTGCCGATCGAAATGCCCAACGCGCCAAAGGCATCGCGCGTGCCCACCCACAAGAGAAAGGCGATGGCGCTGTAGGTCATCAGCGCGGTCATGGGCGGGTAGAAGGAAGAGTAAATCGTCGACCGGTTCGCGGCCTGCAGCACGCGCGCGAGCACCTGCCGGAAGCGGGCAACGAAGCTCGCCTGCCTGCCGAAGGCCTGGATGACCTCGACGCCGCGCAGCGTTTCCTGCAGGTGGGTGTTCATTTCACCCACTGCTCTGCGGCTCGCGCGCTCCGCGTCGCGTATGCGCACCTGGAAGAGGCGCGTGACGACGATCAGAGGCGGCAAAACCGCTGCCGCGGCCAGCGCCAGCGCAGGGCTGAGGATGATCATCGCGGCAGCGATCGCAACCAGCCGAAAAAGATTAGCCACCAGCGTGGCGACGCCGCTGGTGAACATCGTATCCAGCGTGTCGATGTCGGCGGTGCAGCGGCTGATGGCATCGCCCAGCGGCGTGTGGTCGAAATAGCTCGCCGGCAGGCGCTGCAGATGGTCGAAGAGTCGCACGCGCAGGTTGCTCAGGACGCCCTGCGCCACGGTCGCCGCCAGGTAGCCATAGACGAAGGCGAGGCCCTGGCCCAACGCCATCGCCGCCAGGTACCAAAGCGCCAGCACGAGCAAGCCTTCGCTCCTGCCAACTGCCAAATGATCGTCGACGATCCAGCGGATGAGCACCGGCGGCAGCAACTCGAACACGGCGCCCGTCAGCACCAGCAGAGCAATGGCCACGAGGATGCGCTGGCGGGGGCGTAACAGTTCGGCGAGCTGACGCCAAAAGCGCTCGCGCGCAGGACGAACGCCAGCCGCGGCGACGTTCATGTTGCGCCCTTCGCCGCGATCGGTTCGCTGCACGCCTGTGCCCGGTAAATGCGTGCGTAGAGGCCTCCCCGCGCCATCAGGTCGTCATGCGTCCCTGCCTCTTCAATCCTGCCGTGTTCGAGCACCACCACCCGATCGGCCTGCGGGAAGGCCGCCAGGCGCTGGGAACACAGCAGTATCGTTGCCCGCTCATTCGTTGATTGTTGCGGTCCAAAGGCCTCGCGCAGCGCCGCGACCATGCGCGTTTCGGTCTCGACGTCGACCGCGGAAAACGGGTCGTCCAACACCAGCAGTCCGGGATGATGCGGGGCAGCGGCCGCAATCGCCCGCGCCAGACCCAGGCGTTGTCGCTGGCCGCCGGAAATGCGCACGCCAAGCTCGCCGATCTGCGTATCCATGCCGCGGGGGAATTCGGCAACGTCGGCGTCGAGGGCCGCGATCCGCACGGCCCGCGCCGCGAACGCCGGATAACCTGCCTGCGCGCCCATGAGGACGTTATCCCGCATCGACCCTGAAAAAACGTGCGCGTCCTGGGGAAGGTAGCCGACGAGGCCAGCCCGGTGATCCAGCGTCGAGCCGTTCGCTGCGCTTAGCCGCACATTGCCCGACTCGATCGGGTAAATGCCGAGCAGGGCGCGCGCCAGTGCGCTCTTGCCCGATCCCACCGCGCCGGTCACGGCTACGAAGCTTCCCGGCGCAATCTCCAGCGAGAAGTCGACGAGCGCCGCGCGGGTCGCACCCGGGTAAGTAAAGGTGACGTTCCTCAGCGCAGCGCCGAGCGGACCGGTGCGGCCGCGCTCACTTGCGTGCTGGTCTGCCATTTCCCGGGCAGCGGCGCCGGCGACGTGGCCGGGTTTGAAAGATGCGAATCGAGGCTCGCGCGCCACGCCAAGCGCCGGCGCCAGCATGGGCGCGAGCCGCGCGTAGGCGGCGCCGCCGCTCTGGATGGAATTGACCAGTTGCGGGATGCGGAAGCCGCGCTCGACGAAGCGGATGAACAAGGCCAGGTAGCCGACGAAGGCGCCGACGCTCATCGCGCCATCGACCACGCGTTCACCGCCCTGCCAGATCACGCACAGGATGCCGGACATCATCAGGGTGCTGTACAAAGGCGGCAGGCCCAGGCGCAGGCGGGTCGCGCTCAGATTGCGCCCGGCGTAGGTCCGGGAGAATTGGTCTATCACGCCTGTCGCTGCCGCGCCACGGCCGAAGAAGCGCAGCACGCGGAACCCGGACAGCAGTTCCTGAATGCTCGCGGTCAGCGCGGCGTTCGCCTCCCTGGCGCGGGCCGTTCGCGCCGTCACCCAGCGGCCCGACGCGTGGGCGATGAGCATCGCTGCCGGCACCGGCGCCAGCGCGAGGAGCGTCAATCGCGCATCGATGACGAACATCGCAACGAGAAACGAACAGGAGAACAGCACGGTATCCCACGTCTCGATGGTGAATTCCCGCACGCCGACGCCGAGCACCTCGACGTCGCCGACTATGCGCGCCATCTGGTCGCCGATGGAGTTCTTGTGCAGATCGGCCAGCGGCCGCGCGAGCGTTCCGCGCAGGGCGTCGGCGCGCAGATTGGCGCGGATGCGGACGTTGGCGGTTATCAGCCACCAGCGCTTGAGCACGCGCGGCCCTTCCGTCAGCAGCGTGCCCCCGATCAACAGCAGCGCAGCGAGCGTTACTTCATCAGGCGTCGCCTCGCCGCGCTCCAGCGCGAGGACTTGGTCAATTGCATGGCCAAGCAGGATGGCCGGCAGGATCACGGCCGTGTTCATGACGATGCCGGCCAGCGAACCCAGCACGAGCTCGCCCGCGACCTGGCGAAAGTAAGCGCGCAGCTTCCAGAGATAATTCACGTCGCGAGTGTTCCGTTAAATATGCGCTTGAGCCGGAGCGGGAGCGCTGCGCCGCAGTAGACGGCAGCACGTCCAGCCGCCGCGCGGATGGCCGCCGGTAACTAATTTGGTGAGCGGCGGCCGGTGACGCCGGGACGCCGCACGGCGGGCGATGCAACCGGACTGTCCTTATCGAATGGAGTCGTTGCGGTACCCGTGGCAATCATCGCTGCTAACTCCTTCCAATGCCGGTCAGTAATTGTGCCGAAATGGCGCATTCGTCGCGAGGCGGTTTCCTGTTGACCTCGATCATGATGGCACTTGTTTTGGCGATGTCAATTTTCCACAACCATCCCCCGGGCGTT
The DNA here is from genome assembly GCA_043779885.1 of Betaproteobacteria bacterium. Taxonomy (GTDB): domain Bacteria; phylum Pseudomonadota; class Gammaproteobacteria; order Burkholderiales; family SG8-41; genus PALSA-1004. The sequence continues at coordinate 11,035 of JAYWDM010000283.1, forward strand.
GTTCGCGCAATCAGAGTGCCGTCTGATGCGAACGCAAGCGCGCCGAAGCCACCCTCCCGCCTTGATGACAGATCGGTAGTTTTTCTAAGTATCATGGTTTCCGCAGCCATTTGCCGTTGACGCGAATATTCCGGCATATTGGCTTGATGCGCAAAGCATCTTTTCTCCTCCAAGACATATTTTTTCTAATAATCCAGGCCATGCCATGCGGCGCCGCCTGCCTTCTCTCAATGCACTCAAGGATGGGTTAAGGAACGTAACCCATCAATTGCAATCGGCACGATCCGTAGGATGGGTTAAGGAACGCAACCCATCAATTGCAATGCCGACTAGTCGCGGCAGGTATCGCTCGCGCCGTGGGATCGATGGGTAGCGCTCGCGCTCCACTCATCCTGTGCAGCACCGCATTCCGCGTTGGCTTAAAGCAGTGCCATGGGTCCCTGTACGTGCATGCCCCCAAATGTTAAGGTATGCGCAGCGCCTGCACGGCGCGCCCTGTCGCGTACTGGTAGACTTTTGCGCGTGAGGGCCGGCGTCGCACGACCCTCGATCGAACCAGACAACAAATCTTTCATCAGGAGGAATTTCCATGGCAATCCACGACGCTGCATTGCAGCCGGGCAACGAATTCAAAGGCAAAGTCGCGCTGGTGACGGGTGCAACGCGCAACATCGGACGCTCGATCGCGCTGTCGCTCGCCGCGGGCGGCGCCGCCATCGCGGTCAATGCGCGCGCCTCGCGCGAAGACGGCGAGAAGATCGTGCGCGAGATCAATGCAGCGGGCGGGCAGGCGGCGACGTTTGTCGCCGACGTGGCCGACGCACAGGCCGTTAACGCGATGGTTGAGGGCACGATCAAGCGTTTCGGGCGTCTCGATATGCTGGTCGTCAATGCATCGGTGCGCAAGCAGACGCCGTTCGCCGACATGAGCTTTGAAGAGTGGCGCGGCATCCTCGGCATCACGCTGGACGGCTCGTTTCACCTCGCCAAGGCGTGCCTGCCGCACATGATCAAGGCCGGCGGCGGCGCCATCGTCACCCTGGGCGGCATGATGGCGCTGTCGGGCGCGAAGAACCGCGTGCATGGTTCGGTCGTGAAGCACGGCCTCGTCGGCATGACGCGCGCGCTGGCGCTCGATCTCGCGCAATACAACATCCGCGTGAACTGCGTATCGCCGGGCCAGATGAATACCGCCGCCGCCGGCGAGGAGATCACGGTGCGCCCGGCGCCGAGCAAAGCGGTCCCCCTGGGACGCAAGGGCGAACCGGAGGAAGTCGCCGCCGCGGTGCGCTTTCTGTGCGGACCCGCGAGCAGTTTCATCAGCGGCCAGACGCTGCACGTCAACGGCGCGCAAATGATGTATTAGGGTAACTCCGAACAAGTCTGCATTCGTCATTCCGGCGCACGCCGGTATCCCCTTCCCCCGCTTGCGGGGGAAGGTAGGAAGGGGGCAATCGCCTGGACACCGGCGTGCACCGGTGTGACGGACTTAATCAGAACTTCCCTGGACCTAGGGGACGCGCCCTGTGGTCCAACGGCAACGCAATTGCAGGGTCATCATGAAGTCATCGCACCGATTGTTTTTCATTCCCGGCCTGCTTGCCGGGGCGCTGCTGGTTTTCAGCTTCGCGCGCGCCGCGCCCGACGAATTTCGCGCGCCCCTCAAATTGCGCGACGAAAGCGCCGCCGCGCGCGCCGAGCCGTTCAAGGGCGTGACCACCGACGGCAAGATCGTTTCCGGGCTTTTCAAAATCGTGCACACGGGGGTTACGACGGAGCCTGTGCGCAAAGCGGCCGAAAAATATTTCGCAGGATTGAGCAACGAACAACGGAAGAAGACGCTGTTTCCCGTCGATAGCGCCGAATGGATGACGTGGGACAACCGCCACTTTGCAATGCGCGAGGGCGTGGGCTTCTTCGAGATGAGTGCAGCGCAGCGCCAGCTCGCTTTCGACCTGCTGCGCGCAAGCCTGAGCGCGAAGGGGCTCAGGCAAACCCGCGACATCATGAAGCTGAACGGCACGCTGGCGGAACTGACCGATAATTATGACGAGTACAGCGAATGGTTCTACTGGATCACGATCATGGGCGAGCCGTCGGCAACCCAACCGTGGGGCTGGCAGCTGGACGGTCATCACGCGATCATCAACTACTTCGTGCTCGGCGATCAGGTGGTGATGTCGCCGGTTTTCATGGGTTCCGAGCCGGTGAAAACCGACACCGGCAAGTTCAAAGGCACCGTGGTGTTGCAGAAGGAGCAGGACGAGGGCCTCGCCCTGATGCGCAGCCTCGACGCCGCGCAGCAGGCGAAGGCGATGATTGCCGGCAGCAAAAGCGGCGAGGACACGCTGTCCGCGGCCTATCGCGACAACCTGGTGCTGGATTACGCCGGCATTCGGGTTGCCGGGCTGAAGGCCGGGCAGAAAAAGCGCTTGCTCGGCGTCATTGCGCAATACGTGAGCAACATGCGAACCGGGCACGCGCGGGTCAGGATGTCCGAAGTGCGGAAATATCTCGATCAAACGTACTTCGGCTGGATCGGCGCCACCGAACCCGGCAGCGTCTTCTATTACCGCATCCAGAGCCCGGTGATCCTGATCGAATTCGACCACCAGCGCCCGATCGCGCTGGCCAAATCACAGATCCCCACGCGCAACCATATTCACACCGTCGTGCGCACCCCCAACGGCAATGACTATGGCAGGGATCTCCTGCGCCAGCATCACGCGCGGCATCCGCACGATCAGGCGAAATGACTCAAGCCTTGCGATGCGCGTCCCGGTAAGCGC
>JAYWDM010000284.1:0-5126 GCA_043779885.1 Betaproteobacteria bacterium
AGGTTTGTTGGTGGAGCTTGTTCTGGGCGGCGTGAAGTCGCGCACCTCTTGGCGCTGGTACACTGACCTGCAGCGCGCGCGATAAACCGTGCTTGATACCCAGCGGCTTGCCTGCGCAACCGTCGCCGCGGTTGCCGCTGGACGCAATCTGAATGCCGCGCTCGCGGCGCTGTGGCCGCGTCACCCGCAACTCACCGCGCAGCAGCGTTCGGCGATCACCGATTTATGCTACGGCACGCTGCGCTTCGGTCTTCAGCTCGACGCGGTCCTCCAACAGCTACTCACCAAACCGCTGCGCGACGAGGCGTTGCGCTGGCTGTTGCTGATCGGCTTGTATCAGTTGCAGTACACGCGCGCCGCGCCTTATGCCATCGTCGATCACGCAGTGCGCTGCGCGGCTAATCTCGGGCAGCCGCAGGCCGCCGGACTGATCAACGCGGTATTGCGAAATTTCCTGCGTCGGCGCGAAACATTGCTCGCGGCGGCGGCGCGCACCGACACGGGACGTTACGCTTATCCGCAGTGGTGGATCGACAAACTGCGTCACCAGTATCCCCGCCATTTTGCGGCCGTGCTCGAAGCGGGGAACCTGCATCCGCCGCTGACACTACGCGTCAATCGGCGGCGCACGACGCGCGACGATTACGTCACATTGCTCGCGCAACATGCTATCGCCGCAACCGCGGTCGGCGCGGACGGCGTAACGCTCGTGCGCGCGCTGCCGGTCGAGCGCCTGCCGGGATTTGCGGACGGCCTCGCGTCGGTGCAGGACGCGGCCGCGCAAAGGGCGGCGCCGCTGCTCGATGCGCGGGCGGGCATGCGCGTGCTGGATGCATGCGCCGCGCCGGGCGGTAAAACCACGCACTTGCTGGAAATCGCCGGGCTCGATTTAACAGCGCTCGACAGTGATGCCGCACGGCTCGAACGTGTGCGGCAAAATCTGCAGCGGCTCGGGTTGGATGCTGGATTACTGGCCGCCGACGCCAACGATATTGCGGCATGGTGGGATGGCCGGCCGTTTGAGCGCATACTGGCCGACGTGCCGTGCAGTGCATCAGGCGTTGTGCGCCGTCATCCGGATATCAAATGGTTGCGTCGCGCGAGCGACATTGCGCAGTTCGCAACGCAGCAAAAGCACATGCTTGAGGGTCTTTGGCGATTGCTGGCCAGTGGTGGTAAATTGCTGTATACAACGTGTTCGATTTTCCAGGAAGAGAACTCACTGCAGATCGCCGATTTTCTGGCGCGGCACCCCGATGCCGAATCGCTGCCGTTATGCGGAGTGCGAACGTTGGACGGAATACCGGAAGGCCAGTTGCTGCCGGATAGCGAGCATGACGGTTTTTATTACGCGCTGCTTAAAAAAATATAGCCGCCTTGTTGCGCTGGCCGGGTGCGCGCTTTGGCTCGCGGTTTCGGCGATCGCGCAGGCGGAAGGCATCGATGTCCGCAACTCGGCGCTGGTTGCCGGCGAGGAAGGCTACTTTCTTGAAGCCGACTTCGAGATCGTTCTCAACCCGACGCTCGAAGACGCGCTTAACAAGGGCGTTCCGCTGTATTTTTTGCTGGAGTTCGAGGTTATCCGGCCGCGCTGGTACTGGTTGAACGAGAAGGTCCTGAACACACAACAGCAGTACCGCCTGGCCTATAACGCGCTGACACGACAGTACCGGCTCGGCGTGGGTTCTTTGTTTCAGAATTTCGGCTCGCTGTCGGAAGCGCTGGATTTTCTGTCGCGCGTGCGGCGACGCCAGGTGCTCGAGCCCGGCACGCTCAGCAAAGGCGTGACCTACACCGCGGGCGTGCGCATGCAGCTCGATGTTTCGCAGTTGCCCAAACCGTTCCAACTTAACGCGCTCGCATCGCGCGACTGGAATTTCGGTTCCGAGTGGCATCGCTGGAGTGTGACGCCGTGATGCTCGGCCTATCCGGCATGCGCCCGGCGCTTACCAGCGGCGCGGTCAAGTATCTCTTGATCGTGTGCGCCGTGGTGGGTGCGGTGACGCTCTATCTGCTGGCGACCGCGAGCGCCAACACCGCGTTGTTTGCCCAGCACTATCCGCTGCTGCTGGCATTGAATGGCGGTCTTGCCGTATGTCTTGCCGCGCTGCTGGGTTACCAGCTGTACGCGTTGCGGCAGAAACTCAAGGCCGGGGTGTTCGGCGCCAAGCTCACGCTGCGGCTGGTGATGTTGTTTGCGCTGGTGGCGGTGTTGCCGGGCGCGCTGGTCTACGGGGTGTCGGTGCAATTCGTCGCGCGCAGCATTGAATCGTGGTTTGACGTGCGCGTCGAGAAGGCGCTCGAAGGCGGCCTCAATCTTGGCCGCACGACGCTCGATAATCTGCTCAAGGACTTGATCAAAAAGGCCGACTCCATGGCAGCCTCGCTCGCGGTGCGGCCGGCCGCCGAGCACGTCGCGGCGTTGAACACGCTACGCGAGCAGGCCGGCGCGCAGGAGGCAACGCTTTTTACGCCGCGCGGGAAAATCATCGTCTACTCCGGCAGCGAGCGCGCCGGGCTGATGCCCGATTTGCCGGCGGGCCCCGCGGTATTGCGCCAGCTGCGGCAGCAGCAAGTCTATAGCGCCGTCGAGGCCATCCCCGACAAGGGCCTCTACCTGCGCGTGCTGATACCGGTAAATACCATCAGCCTGGCGGAGGAGATGCGCGTGCTGCAGCTCTTGCAGCGCGTGCCGCAGCAGCTCGCGCTCGACGCCGAAATCGTGCAAACCGGTCAGCGCGAATACCAGGAACTCCTGCTGGCGCGACAGGGCTTGAAGCGGCTCTACGGCTTGACGCTGACGCTGACCCTGCTGCTGGCGCTGCTCACGGCATTGTCGCTGGCGTTCGTATTGAGTGAGCGGTTATCGGCACCGCTGAGTTTTCTGGTCGAAGGCACGCGCGCCGTGGCGCAGGGGGATTTCAGCCAGCGCGAAACCGTGGCGAGTAGCGACGAGCTCGGGGTGTTGACGCAGTCGTTCAATACGATGCGCCAGCAACTGGGCGAGGCGCGCGCCACGGCCGAGCGCAACCAGGCGCAGCTCGCCGACGCGCACACCTATGTGCAAAGCATTCTGGCCAATCTTTCGGCGGGCGTGCTCGCCTTCGACGAATCGCTGCGGCTGCGTTCTTTCAATCACAGCGCGTCCGCGATCCTCGACGCCGACGTTGCCCGCCTCGCCGGGCTCGAACTCGCGCGCTGGCATGAACGCGTTCCGGCGCTGGCGGAACTCGCGACCGATATTGCCGCGGCGTTTCGCGCAGACGCGGGGACCGAATGGGCGAAGCAAATCGAGCGTGCCGGCAAGGGGGGCAATCAAATGCTGTTGCTGCGCGGCACGCGGCTGCCCGCCGGCAGCGGAACCGGTTATGTCGTCGTGTTCGACGATATCACCCACGTGCTGCAGGCGCAGCGCGATGCGGCGTGGACCGAAGTCGCGCGGCGCCTGGCGCATGAAATCAAGAATCCGCTGACGCCGATTCAACTGTCAGCCGAACGCCTGCAGCACAAGCTGGCGGACAAGCTGGGTCCGGCGGAAGCGGACATGTTGAAGCGGTCGACGCAAACCATCGTCAATCAGGTGAGCGCCCTTAAGAACATGGTCGACGCATTCCGCCAATATGCGCGCATGCCCGAACCGACGCGGCAGGAAATCGACATCAACGCGCTGCTGGGCGAAGTCCTGACGCTTTACGAATCGCTCGGCGGATGGCTGCAGGTCGAACTCGCACCGGATCTGCCGCGCATTGTCGGCGATCCGGCCCAGTTGCGACAGGTCATCCATAATCTCCTGCAGAATGCGGAAGACGCGCTCGTCGAAACCGCGAACCCGCGCATCGTCGTGCGCTCCCTAGCGCTGGCGGGCGGGACGTGCGTGTCAATCGCCGACAACGGCAGCGGTTTTCCCGAACAACTCATGCAACGCGCGTTCGAGCCGTATGTCACGACCAAGCCGAAAGGCACCGGTCTCGGCCTGGTTATCGTCAAGAAAATCATTGAGGAACACGGCGGCAGCGTGGAAATCGCGAACACCGTACCGCATGGAGCACGGATTACGCTTAAATTTCCGGCCGCAGCGGTGCACTCCGCCGCGGTCAAAGCCGTTGTCCGCGCTTAAAACGAAACTGAGCTGGAACGGAGCTATGCAGCAAATACTAGTGGTCGATGACGAAGTCGGAATTCGCGAACTCCTGTCGGAGATCCTGCGCGACGAAGGTTATCAGGTGCGCCTTGCGGAAAATGCGGGCCAGGCGCGCACGCAGCGCGCGCAGGGCCGGCCCGACCTGGTATTGCTCGATATCTGGATGCCGGATACGGACGGCATTACGCTCCTGAAAGAGTGGGCGAGTTCGGGTCTCTTGACCATGCCGGTGGTCATGATGTCGGGCCATGGCACGATCGATACGGCGGTCGAGGCCACGCGCATCGGCGCCTTCGATTTCCTCGAAAAACCGATCGCCTTGCAAAAACTGCTGGCGACCGTCAGCCGCGCGTTGAAGCGCGGCGAGCAGCAGGTGCGGCCGACTCTGATGCTCGCGACACTGGGCCGCGCGCCCGTGGTGACCGAACTCAAGCAACGCCTCGAACGCCTCGGCAACCTGAAGTCGCCCCTCTTGATGATCGCCGAGCCGGGCAGCGGTGCGGAGTTGTGCGCGCGATTCGTGCATCAGCCGAACCCGCTCCCCGGAAAATCGAATGCGCCATGGGTCGAGCCGGATAATCTGGCGGTGCTCGCAGAAGCGCCGCTGGACCTCCTGCATCAGGCACGCGAGGGTACTTTGTTTCTGCCGGAGGTTGGCGACCTTAACCGGACCGAACAGAAAGGGTTGCTGCTGATTGCCGGCAAACTCGAAAAATACAACACGCGCCTCATTTGCGCGACGGCGCGGTCGTTGCCCGAACTGGTCGCACAAGGCGGATTCGATTCCAAGCTGTACGCGGTGATCTCGGCGGTCAGCGTGAATGTGCCGAGCTTGCGCCAGCACCGGGAGGATATTCCGGACCTCGCCAATCGCTTTCTCTTGCGCAGCATCGAGGCGAAGGAGGTTGCGCCGCGGCATTTCAGCACCGCCGCGTTGAATGCGCTGCGCAATTACGACTGGCCGGGCAATTTAAATCAGCTGGAA
>JAYWDM010000285.1:0-5118 GCA_043779885.1 Betaproteobacteria bacterium
GGCGTTGCCGGCGTGAGCTATCCGCGCTTGCTGTCGACGGCCGCGTTAAAGGGCATGCAGAACGCCATGGCGGTGTTCAAAGAGGATGTGGTGAAGAACAATCGGGTGGTGGATCGCCCCGATCTGCTCGCCTCGTTCGACGAGTTGAACGATTTGATGGGCATGCAGGAACTCGACGCGCTCGAGAAAAAATTCGCGAGTTGATGTCCCGTTGTAGAACAAGAGCTTTTTTGCCGCCGATGGACGCCGATAAACGCCGATGAAAATATTTTGATGCAAAATAACTGCAAGCGTAGAAATGTTTGAAGTGTTGTATCAAGGACTTTTCACCGTGGTCACAATCACGAATTCCCCAGGTTTTGAACTTATCGGCGTTCATCGGCGTCCATCGGCGGCTGAAATTTGCTTTGGCAGCAGGTTTGAGGAGTGGGCACCATGGGCATGACTATCGCCGAAAAGATACTCGCGAAAAAAAGCGGCCGCGACCGCGTTGCAGCGGGCGACCTCGTCACGGTGACCGTGGACACGGTCGTGCTGTTCGACAACAACTTCATGCCGAGCATCTGGCAGGACGTGCTGAAGATGGAGCATCCCGAACGCGTCGTCGTGATCCTCGATCACCGGGTGCCGGCGCCGACGATACAAAGCGCGGGCGCGCATCGCACGGCGCGCAAATTCGTCGAGAAGTTCAACATCACGCGCTTTCACGACGTCGGCGGCACGCAGGGCATCTGCCATCAGGTCGTTGCCGACCAGGGCTATGCGTTGCCTGGCAGCGTGCTTGTCTGCAGCGATTCGCATACGTGCAGCGCCGGCGCATTCAACTGCATCGCGCGCGGCGTCGGCGGGCCCGACGTGATGTATGCGGCCGCCAAGGGCGAGACGTGGTTTCGCGTCGGCGCCACCGTGCGCTACGAACTCTCCGGTGCGCTGGGCAAGGCCGTGACGGCGAAGGACGTGTTCCTGCACATCGCCGGCACGTACGGCGAGCATGCCACCCAGAACGTCGAATTCGGCGGCCCGGCGCTGGCGGGCCTGAGCATCAGCGCGCGCAAAACGCTGTCGACCATGGGCGCGGAATTGTCGTGCGAGTTCGCCACTTTCGAGGCCGATGCGGTGCTGACCGATTATCTGCGCGGGTGCGGCAAGCATGACATCGAGCCGGTGCAGCCCGATCGCGATGCGGATTACTTCGATGTGCGCAAAATCGATTTGGGCAAGCTCGAACCGCTCGTGGCGCTGCCGGATTCGGTGCTGAAGAATTCGCGTGCGGTTGGTGAAGTGACCGGCACGCGCATTGACCAGGCCTTCATCGGTTCCTGCGCCAACGGCACGCTCGACGACCTCACGCTCGCGGCGCGGGTGCTCGCCGGCCGCAAAGTTTCATCGAAAACGCGGCTCATCGTGACGCCCGGTTCGCAACACGTTTATTTGCAGGCGCTCAAATCGGGCGTCATCGCGACGCTTGTGGAGGCGGGCGCGGTCGTCACCAATCCGACCTGCGGCGCATGCGGCGGCGGGCACATGGGCGTGCTGGGGCCCGACGAAGTGTGCATCACCGCGAGCACGCGCAACTTCAAAGGCCGCATGGGCGACCCGAGCGCGCGCATCTACATGGCGTCGCCGGCGACGGTCGCGGCGTCCGCGATCCGTGGCGTGATTACGCATCCGGGCGAATTTCTGGATCAAGTTTAGCCGCAGATAAACGCAGATAAACGCAGATAGGGCGAAAAGCCGGGAACCTGGCCACAGAGGATCAACAGGAATGCCAAGAGTTGGAAAGCAATCGCACGGATAAGGTTTGTTTTTCCTCTGTATACGCTGCGGCTATGATTGTCGGTTTTGATTTTATCCGCGTTTATCTGCGTTTATCTGTGGCTGGATGCTGGAGGGTTGAATGAAATTCAAAGCAAGAGTCTGGAAATTTCCCGACAATATCAACACCGATCTAATCCTGCCGAACCGCGCGTTTTACCTGACGCCGGAGGAGCAGGTGAAGTTCGTGTTTTCGGCGAACCGGCCGGGCTGGGTCGATCTCGTGCAGCCGGGCGACATTCTGATCGGCGGGCGCAATTTCGGCATGGGCTCGAGCCGGCCGGCGGCGCGTTCGCTGCGCAATCTCAAGCTCGGCTGCCTCGTCGCCGAGTCGATCAACGGACTCTTCTTCCGCAACAGCGTGAATTTCGGCTTTCCCGCGCTCGAGTGTCCCGGCATTGAAGCCGCGTTCAACGAAGGCGATGTCGCGGAAGTGTCGTTCGAGGATTACACCGTGCGCAACCAGCGCACGGGCGCGGCGCTCAAGGCCGCGCCTTTGCCTGACTCGCTCAGAAAACTGATGCAGGCCGGCGGGTTGTTTCAGTTGCTTGAATCCGAAGGTTACGTCGCGCCGAAGGCGGTGGCGAAATAGCCCGGCAGAGGTTTCATAAATGCTCCCTCGCCCCGCGGCAGTGGGGAGAGGGCTGGGGTGACGGGATTTTGAGGCTGCTTTCTTTCGGTATTGCGCCCAGCGGTATCGTGCCGATATACACTACCAATTTGGCCGGTAGGAAGCTCGACGCGATGAAAAAGCTAAGCGTTTCCGATGCAACAGCGCGATTCTCAGAATTGATTAAGCGCGCAGAAGCGGGGCGCGAGACGTTCATTGCCAAGCGCGGACGCGTGGTTGCCAAAATCGTGCCTGCACGAGCAGTGAAGTGGAATCGAGAAGTGGTCCCAAGCATTTGGACAGATTTTTCGGGTTTTTAAGTGGAGTCTCTGCCGGGTTGGTCATGCTGCTTGCTTCATTTCAAGATTGCCGAAGTACATCGAATCCGGTGTGTCGCCGCCGTGTTCGGTATGGGGGCGACGTTGATTGTAGAACATGAAATGCTTGCCGATGCCGGCTCGCGCATCGCTGACGGAGTCGTAGGCGTGCAAATAGATTTCCTCGTACTTGATCGTCTTCCAAAGCCGCTCGACGAAGACATTGTCGCGCCAACAGCCCTTGCCGTCCATGCTGATCCGGATGTCGCGATCCTTGAGCACCTGTGTAAACTCGACGCTGGTGAACTGGCTGCCCTGGTCGGTGTTGAAGATCTCGGGGGTGCCGTAGCGGGCAAGCGCTTCCTGCAGGGCCTCGATGCAGAAATCGGTGCTCATGCTGATCGATACGCGCCAGGCGAGTACCCGCCGGCTCGCCCAGTCCATGACCGCCGCCAGATAGACGAAGCCATGGGCCATAGGCACGTAGGTGATATCCATCGCCCACACGTGATTCGGGCGTTCGATCGGCAGCTTCCTGAGCAAGTACGGGAAGATCGGGTGGGCGGCATGGCGCCGAGTGGTATTGGGCTTCTGGTACAAAGCCTCGATGCCCATCGTGCGCATCAAAGTCGCGACGTGCTTACGACCGATGAAATGGCCTTCGCCTTTGAGAAAGTCGCGCATCATGCGGCTGCCCGCGAACGGGTGCTCAAGATGCAGCTCATCAATGCGGCGCATCAAGGCCAAATCCGCGCTCGACGTGGGGCGAGGCAGGTAGTAGACCGATGATCGCGACAACTCCAGCAGTTGCGCCTGCCGAACCACGGGCAGCCGGTGAGCGGTATCGATCATCGCTTTGCGCTCGCATCGTTGCCGCGACCGAGCGCGCCCGCCAAAAAATCGATCTCCAGGGCTTGCTGGCCGATCTTGGCGTGCAGCGCCTTCAAATCCGGCGCCGGCCCGCGCTTGTCGGCGGCCGTGGCGAAGACCTCAACAGCGCGCTGCAACAGCTCGTCCTTCCACTGCATGATCTGACTGGGATGCACATCAAAACGCTCAGCAAGCTGCGCCAAGGTCAGTTCGCCTTTGATTGCTGTCAGTGCCACTTTCGCCTTGAAGGTCGCTGAATGATTACGGCGGGGTCGTTTCATCTGCTTTGCTCCTATTTATGCGGCTTTCGCCGCTCAATTAGAGCAGAGTCTTCACTTAGCCGGCTGTCCGATTTCTTGGGACCACTTCTATCGTTCGGCTGTACTGGATGAGGCAGAGGCAATTCGCAAAAGCCTGAAAATCAAAGGTTCAGTTAATATCCAAAAACTGATTGAGTGGGGACGCCGCTGATGGAGTTTATGCAATCAGCCAAGCCTGACGCCATGCCTGCCCAAGCGCGAGTACACGCTAGATGACGCTTGCATTGACGTTAAACCGGATACTGAGGAGATTTGAAATATGCCCAATAACAACCAGTCCAGTTTTGATTCGTCAACTGGTGCCGAAGAATTTTCTTTCGTTTGGTCCCGACAATTCGGGAATTGAATTGCAAGCACTCAATCTGTTTATTGGCCCAAATGGTAGCGGCAAATTGAATCTCATAGAAGCGATCAGCTTAATGCGTTCTGCGCCAAAGGAGCTACGCGATGTAACGCAGAAAGGCGGTGGCGTCGCAGAATGGATTTGGAAAGGCGATCCAAAATCGGTCGCTAAAGTCGAATGGATTGTGACCTATCCAAAAGAGTTGAAGCCGTTGCGCCACAAAGTGGCGTTTCACCCGGTCGCGCAGGCGTTTGCGTTGGTCGACGAAAGTCGTGGAAGAAATCGAGCCCCGTTATCCTCACGAGAAGGACGTTTATTTTTACTACCGATACCAGAATGGTCATCCGACGGTCAATACGGTGAAGAAGGATCGGCGAACGTTGGCCAAAGACACGATTGAACCTGATCGCTCGATCCTGGCGCAGCGGCGCGACCCGGAAACCTACCCTGAACTAACCTGGCTGGCACAAAGCTACGAAAGAGTGCGGATCTATCGGGAATGGATGTTTGGGCGCAATGCTGTGTTTCGCGAACCACAGAGGGCCGACATGCGAAACGATGCGTTGGAAGAGGATTTTTCGAACCTTGCTCTAAAGCAAGGAGTTAATGCTGGTTCGACGGGTGTTTTTTAGGCCTTTAGCGGGCTGCGCAGCGGCTTTGTGAAAACGCCTCGAATTGACCGCTTGGCGGGGCGGGGATACATTGGGGTCTATGCAAAAAGGGTGTTTGAAATTCCTATCCCCGTGCAGGTGTTCCTCGGCGAATGCATGGATTTCCAGGTGCGCGTGGGCGAGACGCTATTGCTCGCGCGTGCGCATCCGTCGCTGCGCACGCCGGTGGGCG
>JAYWDM010000286.1:0-5116 GCA_043779885.1 Betaproteobacteria bacterium
CCCGGCAGACTGATGCCGATGTTGGCGTGCCTGCTCTCGCCGGGGCCGTTGACCACGCACCCCATCACCGCGACGTGCATGTCTTCCACACCCGGAAACCGCTCGCGCCACAGCGGCATTTGCGCGCGCAGATAAACCTGTATGTTGTCGGCCAATTCCTGGAAAAACGTGCTGGTCGTGCGGCCGCATCCGGGGCACGCGATGACCAGGGGGGTAAACGAGCGCAACCCCATCGTCTGCAGGATCTCCTGCGCCACCACCACTTCACGCGTGCGGTCACCGCCCGGCGCCGGCGTCAGCGATACGCGGATGGTATCGCCTATGCCTTCCTGCAGCAGCACGCCCATCGCAGCCGTCGACGCCACGATTCCCTTGGATCCCATGCCGGCTTCAGTCAGTCCCAGATGCAGGGCGTAGTCGCACTGCCCTGCGAGGTCGCGATAGACCGCGATCAGGTCCTGCACGCCGCTCACCTTGCACGACAGCACGATCTTCTCCCGCGCCAGGCCGAGCGCCTCGGCCTGGCGGGCACTGTCCAGCGCGGACGCCACCAGCGCCCGGCGCGTAACAACCGCCGCGTCCTGCGGCTGCGCGCTGCGCGCATTTTCGTCCATCATGCGCGCAACCAGTTCCGGGTCGAGACTGCCCCAGTTGACGCCGATACGCACGGCTTTTTCGTATTTGTTCGCAAACTCGATCATGGTCGCGAATTGCTCGTCGCGTTTCGAACCACGCCCGACATTGCCGGGATTGATGCGCAGCTTGGCCAGCGCCTGCGCGCACGCCGGATGCTGAGTGAGCAGCCGATGGCCGTTGAAATGAAAATCGCCGACCAGCGGCACGTCGATTCCCTTGGCCGCAAGACGCTCGCGTATGAACGGCACCGCAGCCGCCGCCGCCGCCGTATCGACGGTAATGCGCACCAGTTCCGAGCCCGCGCGCGCGAGGGCCGCGACCTGTTCAACCGTCGCGGCAACGTCGGCGGTATCCGTGTTGGTCATGGACTGCACGACGATAGGCGCGCCACCGCCAATCTTGATACCGCCAACCGATACCAGGCGTGCCGTGCGACGCGGCTTGACTCCGTACAAGGCGCCTACTCCAGTGTCAGCCGCGCGACATCGACCTTGGTATGGGGCGCAAGATCAATCGGCTGCTCGTTGTACGTCAAATCCACGCCTTTCGCATTGCCGACCACGAGCGTAAGAGGCGGCAGGCCGCTGACAACCTGCTCGCTGCCGGCCGGATTGAATTGCGAGAAAATCCTGCGCCCGTCGCGGTCCCGAATCTCGACCCATGACGCCTGCGCGAACCGGAACCGCACCCGTTGCACATCCGCCTTGCGCCGCGCGTTCGCTGCCGGGCGCTGATCGGCGGGCGCCGACGATAGTCCCGCCGGCTCGGTGCCCGGCGCGAACAGTGGCGGCTTTTCCGCCGCTTCCGGCGCCGCCGGAACCGTCGGTGAGTCCGGCGCCTGCGCCGCCTGCGGTTGCGCCACGACGTGTGGCTCCGGCAACGCAACCTGGCGCGAATTTACTTCGGCCACGGGTGCCTCATCTCCCAGGTAAAACTCGAATATCACCACCGGCACCAGCACCACGATGGCGGCGATCGCATACTTCTGCCATTTGAATTCACGACCGGTCGGCAGCGGGATGTCCGCGGACGCCGCCATGCCCGCGCCGCCCAGCGCCGCGCGCGGCAACCCGGGATCGGTGTTGGCCAGCAGCGGCGCCGCATCGAGCTTGACGACGCGCGCGTAATTGCGAATAAAACCGCGCACGAACACGGCGCCCGGCAACCGCCGGTGATCTCCGGTCTCCAATGCTTCAACCTGCCACGGTGACAGTTTGAGCTGGCGCGCGATGTCGGCGACGCTCAGCCCGCTCAGTTCGCGCGCCGCCGCGAGTTGCGCCCCGGGCGACGGCATTGGCACCACGATCTCCGGCAAAGACACGGCTTCGCTCATTCGTATTGGCCGGCCAGCAAAGCGCGCGCCTCGCGCGATTCGGGAAAGTTTTTGCGCAACTGGAAGCCGAGGCTCGCCTCGGCGTTGCGGTCGCCAAGATTGCGCTCGACGCGCAGCGCAAGCCACAGAAGTTCAGCCGTGGGCTCGACGTCCCGTTGCACGCGCGCGAGAAAAGTCTTCGCCTCCGGATAGTTCTTGCGCTTGTACGCCATGTCCGCCAACTGCAACAACGCCTGCGGTTGCGATGGGCGCACCTTGAGCGCCTTCATGAAGTAATCGTCCGCCGCCACGAGATCCCCGGTCTGGCGCGCGCAGATGCCGGCGTTGACCCACGATTTGTCGGGTGTCGCGTAGAGCGGGTTGCGCAGCGCCGCAAGGAAGTACTTGATCGACTCCTGTTCGCGCTTGCGCTGGCACAGAAACCAGCCGAAATTATTGTTGGCGTCCGAGTCATACGGGCTCACGCGCAAGGCGCGCTGGAAATTGGCTTCTGCCGCCTTGTCGTCGCGCAACTCCATGTAAACCAGGCCCAGCACGCTTAACGCCGCCACGTAGTTGGGGTCAGCCTTGAGCGCTTCGGCCGCTTCCTGCAGAGCGACCCCGTAGTTGCCGAGTTCGAAATAGCCCGCCGCGAGTTCAGTGTGTATGCGCGCGCGCGACTGTTCATCGGTGTCGGCAACGCTCTTGGGCGCATAGACGGACGAATCCGTGCCGGTATTCGCGCAACCGGCGACGATCAGCATCAAACCTGCCGCAAAGACTCTGTTCATGACGACCTCACACCGTCGCAACGGCCAGGCGGCGTTCGCGCCGGCGCGTTTTGTCCTGCACTTGTCCCGCCAGTTGCCCGCACGCCGCGTCGATGTCATCGCCGCGCGTTTTGCGCACCATGGTCGTGATTTCCGCCTGCATCAGCACGTCGCGAAAACGTCCAACCGTCGCGGCATCCGACTGCCGGTATCCCGACTGCGGGAAAGCATTAAATGGAATCAGGTTGATCTTGCACGGCACGGCCTTCAGAAGTCTGACCAGCTGGCGCGCCAGCTCAACGCTGTCGTTAACGCCCGCGAGCATGACGTATTCAAATGTCACAAAATCGCGCGGCGCCTTTTCCACATAGCGCACGCATGCCGCGAGCAGTTCCTTGAGCGGATATTTCCTGTTGATCGGCACCAGCTCATCGCGCAGGGCATCATTCGGCGCATGCAACGATACCGCCAGCGCCACGGGGCATGCATCGCGCAGCCGGTCGATAGCGGGCACCAGTCCGGAGGTGCTGAGGGTGAGCCGCCGGCGCGACAGCCCGTAGGCATCATCGTCGAGCATCAGCTGCAGCGCCGCCACGACGTTGTCGAAGTTGGCCAGCGGCTCCCCCATGCCCATCATGACCACGTTCGTCACCGGCCGTGGCAACGCGGCGCTGCGCCCGAGCCGCTGGTTCGCGAGCCATAGCTGGCCGATAATTTCGGCCACCGTCAGGTTGCGGTTGAACCCCTGGCGGCCGGTCGAGCAGAATGTGCATTCGAGCGCGCATCCGGCCTGCGAGGAAATGCACAGGGTGCCGCGGTTGCGCTCGGGTATGAATACCGTTTCGATGGCATTGCCGACACCGACGTCGAGCAGCCACTTGCGCGTGCCGTCGCCGGCGGTGGTGTCGCGCACCACGCCCGGCGCGCCTATCGTCGCGATCTTTTTCAGCTGCTCGCGCGACGCCTTGGAAATATCGGTCATCGCGTCGAAGTCCGCCACACCGCACTGATGTATCCAGCGCATCAGTTGACGGGCCCGGAACGGCTTCTCGCCCTGTGCCGCACAAAACTGCGCGAACCCGGTGCGTTCTAAGTCGAGCAGATTGACGGTCATGACCGCAGCGCTAACGCGAGTAGATATTGAGTGTCGGGAAAAAGTAAGCGATCTCGCCCGCCGCAGTATCGGCTCCATCGGAACCGTGCACGGCATTGGCGTCTATGCTTTGAGCAAAATCGGCACGTATCGTTCCCGCGGCCGCCTTTTTTGGGTCCGTAGCCCCCATCAGGTCGCGATTCTTCTGAATGGCATTCTCGCCTTCCAGCACCTGCACCACGACCGGCCCTGAAACCATGAAATCGACCAGGTCCGTGAAAAAAGGGCGCTCGCGGTGCACCGCGTAGAAGCCCTCCGCCTCCTGCCGCGACAGGCGCAGCATGCGTGACGCGACGACCTTGAGGCCGGCCGTTTCGAACCGCGCGACAATTTGGCCGATGACGTTATTCGCCACGGCATCCGGCTTGATGATTGAAAGTGTGCGCTCAACCGCCATGCATCTTCCTTTGTGTATGAATTTTAAGACTAATTCGCAAGAATACCACGATACGGCCATTCCATAAAGGCGTTTGCAGCAATTCTTACCCGGCAGACAGCCCTGCATCAGCGTGCCAGGAGGGCACGACGCTCCGCTCGTTCCCGTGTGCCTGAAACGCCGTATCGATTCCCATGCCCGGCACATAGACTAACGCCTCGCCGCAAAAGAGCAAAGGCAGGCCGTCCCGCAGCCAAGGGGGCACACGCGCCTCCTGCAACAGATTCTTGAGGCTGCGGCGCGGACGTTGCGCGTGTACGCACAGTCGTTCACCACCCTGCCGCACGCGCACCGTAACCGCCGCGGCGGCAAGCTTCATGAGGCTGATTCCCGAACCGCGGCAGCGGATCATGCTCAGGGTACCGCCAAGTTCAGGTATGCGCAGCCGGGTTTCGCCCGCCCACCCGCAGGAAAAGTCCCGCGCCGGCGACGCCGCCTTGTCGACCAGGCGCAGTTCGCCGCCGTAACGGCGCAACTCATAGTCGCCCACATCGATTACGATGCGCACCGCGCGCGCTTGCCGCACCTGGCGCACGCATTCGGCGAGCCGCGAGGCACTGGGCATCATGACGCCGAAGGACGCCAGATAATTGCGCACGACGTTCTTCGCCCGCAACACGGATAGCTGGCGCAACTCCACGAGTTTGAGTCCGGTGGCCGTAACTTGCGCGTCGGCCAGCGCCAGATCGTCCAGCAGTTGCGCCGCTTCGGCAAAATTCCGGCTCGCGCGCGCGAGCGTCTTGCGATAGGCCGGAAACCGCTCGGCGACGATCGGCAGCACGCGATGACGCATGAAATTGCGGTCGAAC
>JAYWDM010000287.1:0-5104 GCA_043779885.1 Betaproteobacteria bacterium
GTTTGTGTCGCGCGAGCGCCCGCATGCCGATGCGTTCCTGTTCGGCTCGAACCGAATCTCGCGCAACGCAGACTATCCGCTTGGAAGGAGACGACCTCCTCAGTCGTCCAAACCGCACTCCATTCCGAACGGTTAGGTTGCTCCGCAACCCCTTCGTTGTCAAGGTTTCGTTCGCGACAGAAATGCGGGCAAATGATCTGTCCTGTCGCGGCAGGAGGGGCGATGGAATCCGCCGCGTAATTTGTCACGAATCGCGTGCCAGGCGCCCACGCAATAGAGTGAAGATCAGGCGCTCCGGGCAGATCAGGCGGCAGCGGGATTCTGACTCGCGACCAACCGATTAAAAGTCCGCGCCGTCACTCCGTCCGCAAGCCCAGGTCCTTCACGACTTTGCCCCACTTGACGTTTTCCTCACGCAGAAAAACCGCATACTGCTCCGGCGTGTTGGCGACGATCTCGAAGCCCATCTTCGTCAGTTGCTCGCGAAGGGCGGGCTGCGACACCGCCTGCACGATTTCGCTGTTGAGCCGGTTGATGATTTCTTTCGGTGTTGCCGCCGGCGCGAGTATGCCGAACCAGGTGATGACTTCGAATCCCGGCAGGCCCGATTCGGCGATGGTGGGAAAGTCGGGCGCGACTGTCGAGCGCTTCAGGCTCGTCACCGCCACGCCGCGCAGTTTGCCGCTGCGCACGTACGGCAATAGCGCGGATATGCTGGAGGTGAGCATGGGCACCTGCCCGCCGATGATATCGATGATCGCTGCGCCGTCGCCCTTGTAATGGATCGGCACCATGTCGAGTTTGACCGTGCTTTTGAACAACTCCATCGACATGTGCGGCGATGAGCCAATGCCGCCGGTGGCGAAGTTAAGCTCGCCGGGCCGCGCTTTCGCGAGCGCGATCAGCTCCTTCACGGTTTTGACCGGCACGCTGGGGTTGACGACCATCAGCAGCGGGTTGTGCACCACGCGCACGACCGTCGCGAAATCTTTCAGCGGATCGTAGCCGATCTTCGCGTACATATAGGGCGCTATAGGGCGCGACGGCGTGGGTCGTCTGGCTCGCCAGATATAACGAATAGCCGTCGGCGGGCGCTTTGGCAACCAGTTCGGCCCCGATGGTGCCCGTCGCACCGGCGCGGTTCTCGACGACGAATGTCTGGCCCATGCGGTCCGTGAGTTGTTGCGCCACGATACGCGCGACGATGTCCGAGGGGCCGCCGGCGGTGAAGCCGACGACTATGCGCGCCGGCTTCGAGGGGTACGATTGTGCGTGCGCGAGCGCGACGCTGCCTGCCAACAATAACAACGATCGCGCGATAATACCCATCGTGTTTCTCCTCTCAAAAGCGTTGTTAGCCGCAGATAAACGCAGATACACGCAGATAGATTCAAAAGCAATGCAGAAATCGACGCTATGACTGCGGTTGAATCTTGCCGCCTTTGCTTTATCCGCGTTTATCTGCGTTTATCTGCGGCTGGAAATTGCATTATTTAGCATTGCGTAAATGAGTGACAACCCATTTACGCTTGAAAATCTCCCTTCTCCCTCTGGGAGAAGGGCCGGGGATGAGGGACTGAGCGTCAGGCATTTATGAAAAGCTCAGTCAACATGCGCCGCCAGCAGCATGTCGGCGCCTTTTTCGCCGATGGCGATCGACGGGATGTTGGTGTTCGACGCGGGGATGGTCGGGCAGATCCCCGAATCGATCACGCGCAGGTTGGCGATCCCGTGCACCCGCAACTCCGGGTCGACGACCGCGTCCGCGTCGGTGCCCATTTTGGTGGTGCCGACCATGTGCCAGCTCGTCTGGATCGTCGAGCGCATATAGTCGAGCAGCGTCGCGTCGTCCTGCGCGTCCGGGCCCGGGCGCGTCTCGCGCACGATCAGCGGCTTTAACGCCGGCATCTGCGCGACTTTGCGCGCCAGGCGCATGCCGTCGAGGAAGAGTTGCGCGTCGGCTTCATGCGACAGATAGCGCGGGTCCATGGCCGCTTGCTGCAGCGGATCACGCGATTGAATGTGCAGCGTGCCGCGCGATCGCGGCTGCAGCACGGTCACGCCGAACGTGAAGCCGGGAAACGGGTCCATCCCGTAGCCCGGCGTGCGCGCGTAGCGGTCCTTGCCGGACAGCGGCAGCAGACGCAGCACGAGGTCCGGCTGCTTCACTTCCGGCTGGCTGCGGAAGTTCATCTGCGCCGTCGCCGAGCAGATCGTGAGCAGCCCTTCGCGCTTGAACATGAAGCGCAGCCCTTCCTTGAATTTAAGCCACGGGCTTTGCAGGACGTCGTTGATGGTGATCGGCTGCGAGCATTCGAACGTGATCCGCGTATTCGGGTGATCGCGCAGGTTCTCGCCGACGCCGGGCAGATGATGCACGACGCTCACGCCGTGCTGCGCAAGGATTTCGCTGTTGCCGATGCCCGAGAGTTCGAGCAGTTGCGGCGACGCCAGCGGCCCCGCGGCCAATACGACTTCGCGGCGCGCCCGCACTTGCAGCGTTGCATCGCCATGCCGATATTCCACCCCGGTCGCGCGCTTGCCGTCCATCAATACGCGGGTCACCGTTGCGTTCGGCAGCACCGTCAGATTCGCGCGGTTGAGCGCGGGCCGCAGATAGCCCACGGACGAACTGTTGCGCAGGCCGTTGCGCGTCGAGTACTGAAGATGGAACGCGCCTTCGTAGCTGCCGTCGTTGTAATCCTTGAGCCGCCTGAAACCCGCCTCCGCGCACGCGGCGACGAACGCATTCGACAGCGGGTCGAAATTCTCCAGACTGGTGCAATGGATGGGGCCGCCGCGGCCGCGCACAGCGGGGTCGCCTTGCGGATAATCTTCGAGCCGCTTGAAGACGGGCAGGAGGTCGGCGTAGCCCCAGCCACGACATCCCTGGTCGCGCCAGTTGTCGTATTCCGCCGGGTCGCCGCGCACGAACAGATTGCCGTTCACCGAACTCGATCCGCCGATGACCCTGCCGCGCGCCCATTTTTGCGGCTGGCCGTTCAGATGCGTTTGCGGCTCGGTCATGTACGGCCACGTCCAGCGCGTATCGTTCAGCACGTTCGCGACCAGCAGCGGAATGTGAATGTTGTAATTGGTGTCGCGGCCGCCGGCCTCGATCAGCAACACCGTGTGACGACCGTCGGCGCTGAGCCGGTTTACAACGGCGCAGCCGGCGGAGCCGGAGCCGACGACGATGAAATCGAATTCTGCGTTGCCGGGAACGGAAGACACGTACATCTGCTTACCTCCTCAAGCTGCAAGCTGTCGCGGGTAATCGGCACTGAGTGTCCGCACGCAACATTTGTTATCATTGCTGTCCGGCTGTGAAAATGCGAACAGCGCGAACGATCAGTTTAATCCATCCCGCCAGACGGCGCGCAGCCGGAGGAACGTCTCGATAATGAAGCCGCGGTTTTTTGCGCAGATTGCCGCAGTGATGCTGACCATGCCCGGCTTCTGCCGCGCAGCCGATAGCATTGCTTACCCGCAAAAGCCGCTCCGGTTCATCGTGACGTTCGCGCCCGGCGGCGGCACCGATATCTTTGCGCGCGCGATCGCGGTGAAATTCACCGAGGCATGGGGACAACCGGTCATCGTCGACAATCGGGCCGGCGGCAACGGCAACATCGGGGCCGACATCGTCGCCAGAGCACCGGCGGACGGCTACACCCTGTTGCTGACGACCAACGCCACCATCGTCATCAATCCGCATCTGTCGAAACTTCCGTACGACCCGGTGCGCGACCTGGCGCCGGTAAGCCTGGTCGCGACCCTGCCGTTCGTGCTGCTCGTGCATCCGACCCTGCCGGTGAAGTCCGTGCCGGAACTCATTGCGCTGGCCAGGGCCAGGCCGGGCCAGCTGAATTTTGGCTCGTCCGGCGGCGGCGGCGGCGCGCACCTGGGAGGCGAGATGATGAAGACCGCGGCGAAAATAGACATGACGCACGTGCCCTACAAAGGCGCCGCGCCCGCCCTGGTTGCGCTGCTCTCCGGCGAGGTGCAGTGCATGTTCGTCAGCACACTGACGGCCACGCCCCTGATCGAATCGGGCCGGGTGCGCGCCATTGCCGTGAGCGGACTGAAGCGTTCGCCCGCGCTGCCCAACGTTCCCGCCGTGGCGGAGGCGCCGGGGCTCGCCGGTTTCGAGACCGATTTGTGGTACGGCATGCTGGCGCCCGCCGGGACCCACCCGCGAATCATCGATAAACTTTACGGTGAAACCAAAAAAGTACTGTTCGTGCCGGAGTTCCGCAACCGCTTCGAGCCGACCGGCACGCAGGTGGTCGGCAGTTCGCCGGCCGAATTTGCAAAGACCATCAAGGCGGATCTCGCAAAGTGGGCGCTGGTGGTCAAGGCGTCGGGCGCGAAACTGGATTGAATAATTGATTGTGAGAAGATCTGTAGTGGCGCTGTCGTTGCCCCCATCCTGTCCTTCCCCCGCTGGCGCAGGGGAAGGGACCATGTAGAGGCACCACACTCTGGCCCCCTCCCTTGCGCATGAAATGCGCGGGGGAGGGTTGGGGTGGGGGCAGAATGAAAAAATTCATATGCAGAATTTGAAGGGAGTGCCCAATTGAAAGCGCAGAAAAAACCGCCGGCCTGGCCGCATGACATCTACAAAGTATTCAAACAGGTGGGCATCAGGCAGGTCGCTTATGTTCCGGATGCGGGACATACGCAACTCATCAACAGCTGCCACGCCGACAAGAACATGAAGGTCATTTCGCTCACGACCGAGGAAGAGGGCGTGGCGATGCTCGCGGGCACCTGGCTGGGCGGCCAACGCGGCGCGCTGTTGCTGCAATCGTCGGGCGTGGGCAACTGCATCAACCTTCTCAGCATCATGCACGAATGCCGTTTCCCGCTGCTGATGATCGTCACCATGCGCGGCGAATGGGGCGAGTTCAACCCCTGGCAATTGTCGATGGGGCAGGGCACGCCGCCGGCGCTTCAGCACGCCGGGGTCGTCGTGCAGCGCGTCGACCATGCGGACGAAGTCGGCGAACACGTATTTGCCGCCGCCCAGCTGACTTTCAACACGAGCCGCCCGGTCGCATTGCTGATTTCGCAGCGCGTGATCGGCTTCAAGGACTGGAGCAAA
>JAYWDM010000288.1:0-5097 GCA_043779885.1 Betaproteobacteria bacterium
CCGGCCAAGCCCAACATGAGGAGGAGCAGTGTAGAGGGCGCGGGAATGCCAGCATGCTGCCTGATTTCCGCGGCACTCAAGGCGTAGTTGTAGACTGCGGCCTCATCGATGAGCCCGGTGAAATAGGGATCGTTCCCCGCGGCGTCGCGGCCACCGATTGTCAAATTGTTGGTGCTGACAATATTTAGCAAGGTTGGAGTTGTGGCGGTCCCAAGAAGCAGACCATCCATATAAAAACTTAAGAGCGTACCTTGCCGGACTCCGTCAAGCAGGTGCCAGTTTCCATCTGCAATGCTAATTCCCGGCTCCACAGATGTACTGCCAATTGCAAAAAAGGCACTTCCGTCACCGGCAAGACTGGCTTTGTAAGCGAATGCATACTGGATCTCTGTCCCAACAGATATCCTGCCCAGAATGAATTTATTCGCAACCCCACCTCGGAACGAAGTCTTGACCCACGCTTCGATGGAAAAATCCCCCGTCCCAAAATTCAGATTGGCGCTATTCGGCACCAAAACATAATCGTCTACGCCATCCAAACTGAACGCCTGCCCCACCTTGCCAGGTGCAAAGGAAGCGCCATTCTTCAATGTGCCGTTATTGCCATCGACAACATCGTTCGCATTTCCTTCCGCCGACCATAGACTGACCGGAACCGCATTGCTTTGGGCTGGCACGAGAAATGTGGCCAGCACCATCATCAGTGCACATAGTTTCATCACGAATCCCCCAGGCTTCCGCGCCCCGCCAGTAGGCGGCTATACTGCGAAGCAACATGATTTATGTCATCCGCATTATTGCAAGCAACAACCGCGCCCAAAGTACCCTTCCGCTTGGCACGACAGAACGCGCGCCGGATGCTCCCGGTGCAGGCGGCTGAGCGCGGTTGACGACATGCGCAAGCTCGCGCTCACCAACGCGAAGTGGCTCCGGGAGTGCCTCCACGCCACGGTCAGGACGCAGTGCGAGCCGCATTTCCTGCACCGGTTGCACTGCGTATTGCTGATTGCCGAGGGCCGCAGTTGTTACGAGGTCGCGCGGTGGTTCGGCGGCGACCCGCGCACGATCGAGCGCTGGGTGCACGCGCTTGACCTGCACGGGATAGAGGGTTTGCGCGAGCATCACACGGGCGGGCGCCCCGCCCGTCTAACGGACGATGAGGCGCAACGCCTCGCGCTCGAACTGCGTAAGCCGCCTCGCGTCTCTGGAAATGCGGGCGGGTGGGGGGGGGCAAATGGAGCGGCAAGCTTCTGGCCGCACATCTGGCGGACGGCTATGGCATCAAGCTAAGCCTGCGCCAGTGCCAGCGGATACTGCGGCAGGCCAATACCTGATCCCTGAACGCGCAGGTCTTGCGGCACCGGTTTTGTCGCTGATCTGACGCAATTCGTCCGCATAGGCATGCTGACGGGCCTGCGGCGTGTCGAGTGTAAAATATTCCGACAGCATTTTGCCTGGCCAGGCCAGATCGACCCCAGTCGAGACGCGCTTTATGAGCACGTTTCCGATCAGGATCAACCGCTTAGCCTATTTCCCCAATTTGTAAAGAAATCCGACAAACGCAGATCATGCTTACTATCAGCGCATTGCGTTTGTAAGATACCGCCGGGCCGTCAGGATCGGAATGCCTTCGAACTCGCGCAGCACTATGAGGTCGCGATCCCCCGAAATCAGGCAATCGGCTTTGCCAGCATGCGCCGCATCGAGGAATTTGTCGTCCCTGGGATCGCGGCACACGTGAAAAAAACGCTTGGGGGAAACGATTTCACTCTCGCGCACGAGGATGGTAACGGCGCGTTCGCGAGCTTCGACGGCAACGTAACGGTCGAACTTCTCGCGGGAAACTACGTCAAGCAATTCGTCGCGTGTTGGCGGCGAGAAAATCAGGGTCGCGTGTTCGGCGAGATTGCCAAGCAACCTGCCGGGAACCGACTGAGGAAGCAGTATTCCGCTGATAATCGTGTTCGTGTCTACGACAACACGGTTACCGGCTTTCATCAACCATGCGCTGAAGCTTCGCCAGCGAGAGTCCCTTGCGGCGCGCCTGGTTGCCAATGGCAGCGGTCGCCGCCCGCAACTCCGCAGCTGATTCGTCTCGGGACTTGCGCGGCGACAGCCTGCCGACCTCGATCGCCACACGCATGCGGATAACACGCTTCTGCTCCTCGGTTAGAGCGGCAAAGCGCGCGGCGGTGTCCCGGCTTACTGGAATGACCGGAAGTGCGATTGTTTTCATGGTGTCAGTATACGTATTTTCCCAAAAATGCAAAGGGGGCGGAATTAACGAATCTGCGGGAACAACACCCCACGACTACGCAACTTGAAAGTATTCGGTGCGAAACAATTCATGAGCGGGCATTCCGTGCCGGAAGAAGCGCCGGAGGCGGTCACCCGTCTGCTGCAGGATTTTCTTAATACACCGTAATGCCGCGGCAAACGCAACAGTCCAACCGGATTCTCAATCGGCCTTCGCCCCCGACTGGGCAATGATGCGCGCGGTGAGTTCGGCATCTTTGCGCAGGAACACCGCGAATTCCGCGGGTGTGTTGGCAATCAACTGATAATCCGGCAGGCGATCGATTACGGCCCTGGTGGCGATGGCGCGTGCGATTTCGGCATGCAACAGATTGACGACGGCTGAAGGTGTGCCGGCCGGCGCGAACAAACCGTACCAGCTGGCGATGTCGTATCCCGGCAATCCCGACTCGGCGATGGTGGGCAGGTCCGGCAACGCCTTGATCCGCGTGGCGGTGGTTGCGCCTAGCGCCTTCAGTGCGCCGGTGCGTATGTGCGGAATCGCGGTCGGCGCCGACCCGAAGGTCATGTCCACGTGCGAGCCCAGCACAGACGTCGTGTATTCGGTTGCGCCTTTGTACGGGACATGCACGAGCTCGATGCCGGCCATCGACGCGAACAACGCGCCGCCCAGATGGACGGGTGTGCCCACACCCGACGACGAAAAGGTCAGCTTCTTCGGCGCTGCTTTCGCCCGCGCGATCAGGTCCTGCACGCCGGTGGCCGGCGAATTGCGCGGCACGACCAGCACATGCGGCAGTATCGCCACGAGCGTGATCGGCGCGAATTGCTTTACGGACACCGGAGATGTCTTATCCGGTGACAACGCGGGCAATGCGGTCAGGTTATTGATTTGAACCAGCAACGTGTGGCCGTCGGGCGCCGCATGCGCGGCGAGTTCCGAGCCGATCACGGTGTTGCCGCCCGCTCGGTTATCCACCACCACGTTCTGCTTCAGCGTATCGCCGAGATACTGCGCCAGCACACGCGCCAGGATGTCGGTGCCGCCGCCCGGGGTGAACGGGACGATCAGGCGTATGGGTTTCGACGGGTAGTTCGGCGCCGCCGCGTCGACGCCGCACGCGATCGTTGCCATTGCCGCTATCAGAAATCCACGCATGCTTCCCCCGTTCTCCTGATGTCCCGAGTCTGAAATTCGCCTTCAAAATCTGGCCGGTCTGCCAGGAATATCGTTGCCACAACGTAGCCCGGAAGGAGCGCAGCGCATTCCGGGAATGCTCGCCCGCACTAACCCTATCCCCGGATTTCATTTCATTCATCCGGGCTACATGTGCCAATTTTTTCGCGCACTTTAGACTCACCACGCCCGATTCATGATGACACAGAATGCCGCCGGCGTAGAATTTCGAATGGACGGTTCAATACATAGCATGCGTCTCGGCATCGATCTGGGCGGAACCAAGATAGAGATCATCGCGCTGGCGGACGATGGCGCCCAACTGCTGCGCCGCCGCGTGCCGGCGCCTCGCGGCGACTACCAGGCCACGATAACCGCCGTGACGAACCTCGTCGGGCAGGCCGAACACGAACTCGGGCAACAGGGATCGGTCGGCATCGGCATACCCGGCGCGGAATCGCACGCCACGGGCCTCATAAAAAACGCCAATTCAACCTGGCTGATCGGCCGGCCGTTCAGGTTCGACCTGCAGGCGGCGCTGCGGCGCGAAGTGCGCCTCGCCAACGACGCGAACTGCTTCGCGTTGTCAGAAGCAACTGACGGCGCAGCAGTGGGGGCAGAAGTCGTGTTCGGCGTGATTCTCGGCACCGGTGTCGGCGGCGGCATCGTCGTGCGCGGGAAAGTGCTCGCCGGCGCGAATGCGATTGCGGGTGAATGGGGGCATAACCGTCTGCCGGGCGACGAACCTTTGTGGCCCGCGTGTTACTGCGGCCGTCGCGGTTGTGTCGAAACTTTCCTCTCCGGTTCCGGCCTGCAGCGCGATCATGCGCAAATGCACGGCACTATCGGCGACCCCCTCGATCCCGCCGAAATCGCTGCACGCGCCGCGGCGGGCGACGCCGCATGCGATGCCACGCTGCGTCGCTATGAATCGAGGTTAGCCCGCGCTCTCGCGCAAATCATCAATATCCTCGACCCTGACGCGATCGTGCTCGGCGGCGGGCTTTCGCATATCGACCGCCTGTACGCGAACGTGCCCAAACTCTGGGGCGCGCATGTTTTTTCCGATCAGGTGGTCACGCGACTGCTGAAGAACCGCCACGGCGACGCCTCGGGCGTGCGCGGCGCGGCCTGGCTATGGTAACGATCTGCCACGGCGGATTCGGCCGCAGCCGGCCCGCAGACTCCGCGACATGTCCGGGAACCCTTGTTGGCGACGCACAGAATCCGGAGTCCGTAGTGTAAACTGTCGCCTGTTGTCGTGGCAGCCGGACGCGTTCGAGGTCAATCCGCCCGCGTCCCGTGATGTCCTCCCTTGCCGAATAATGAGATAATGACCGTATGAATGAACCCCAATCGGTTTCTCCCCGCGCGCGCCTGCAGGAACTCCAGGCCATCCCGGAAAATCAGCGCACCGAGGAGCAGTGGGACGAGCTCAACGAACTTGAGATCATGCTGGCTCCCGGCAATCGGGAGGGCGCACCGACCCCGAACGCGCGCCAGCCCTCCTCCGCACCCTCCGGGCATGCCAAACCCGGTGGCGGGCGACAGGGCAAGAACCCGGCAAAAAAATTCCACCGGCGGTTTCGCAAGGGCGGCGCGCCGGGCGGGGGCTGACGTTCCCGCTCTGATCCGGCATGCGCCAAATCGCATGCTCCTTCCCC